>JAFDKD010000196.1 GCA_019307165.1 Deltaproteobacteria bacterium
CGTTTGGCTGGATCCCCGCCTGCGCGGGGATGACTGGGGGGCGCGGGAATGACTGAAAAATGCTTTGAACCGTGATTCGATAACTATTCGGACCTACGTTCCGTTGTGTTTTCAAACCTATATCCTTTGTTCGAAACGTCGCAAAATCTGGATAACGTCAAACCAACTGCTACACTTGTTTTTCTCCCCGGATCGGTAGAACCTATCCGGGTCCTCCACCAGAGGTGGAGGGTTTAGTTGGAACTAAAGTTGCGATGAAGCTTCCCTGTCTCACGCCCGAGTCATGGCTGATCCGCATTTGGGGCACTTGATCTCGAAACAGGGCGTCCCCCTGGGGTGGGGCGCCTTTTCGTTGCACTTGGGGCACATGCATTCGCCTCCCGGACCGAGTCCGCGCCCGCCGCCCATGCCTCTTCCTTTGCCCGAGCCGCCCTGCCCCTGGCCTCCTCCACCACCGCTCGCTCCTCCAGGTACCATTTTTCAATCCTCCTTCGAGTGTCTCGATACACTCAGTGATCGCATATGTTGCTCCCGGCGACAAGCGTCCCGGTGAGGTACTGATTTGCAAGGGATTCAGGGGTATCCATGGGTGCGCCCACCACAACTTCGATGTTGTTCTGAATCAGCATTTCCTGCGCCCGTTCCCCGATCCCCCCTGCGATGGCGACATCCGCGCCCTGTTCCTTGAGCCAGCGCGGCAACACGCCCGGTTCGTGGGCGGGAGGGGTGCGAAACTCGGAATGGGCGATACGTCCATCTTTTGTTTCAATGAACGCGAATTCATCGCAGTGGCCGAAATGGGATGAAAGCTTTCCTTCGGAGACGGGGACCGCAAGGACCTTGACGCCGTCCCCTTTCTTGATTTTTTCCGTCTGCGCAGGCGCATCGGCTAGAGGAAACGCCACGGGTTTTTCTTTGGCCGATCGTTTAACGACCTCATCGACTATGCCGTTAAAGGCTTTGGTGAAGGAAAGCTCCTCATTTTCCAGAAAGGCCAAGTTGCCGATGTCGCTCTGCTCCACCACCTCGGGTTCGAGCGGGAGTGTCCCCAGCATGGCGAGACCCTCCTTTTTTGCCGTCTGAACGCCGCCTCTGGTCTTGAAAATCTCGATCGTCTTGCCGCAATGGGGGCAGGTCAGGGCACTCATATTTTCCACCAGCCCCAAAATGGACATGTTGACCTGACGACAAAAATTGATGGATTTCCGCACATCGGCCAGAGAAACTTCCTGGGGCGTGGTCACGATCAAAGCCTTTGCGTCGGGAATGGTCTGGGCCACGGTGAGCGGTTCGTCCCCTGTCCCCGGCGGAGAGTCGATAATCAGGTAGTCCAGGTCCGACCATTCGATATCAGCGATAAACTGCCTGATAACGCCGATTTTCAAGGGCCCTCTCCAGATGGTGGCCGTGTCCTTGCTCCCCTGCTGCATGAGCGCTTCAATGGAGATGACATGGAGGTTCGGGGAAATCTCGACCGGCCGGGCCTTTCCCCCGCTTCCTCCCGGTTGTATGGATCCTCTCATCCCCAGCATCCGGGGAATGCTCGGCCCGTGCAGATCCACGTCCATGAGCCCCACTTTGAAGCCCTTTTTTGACAGGGCCACTGAAAGGTACGCCGCCACGCTGCTCTTGCCGACGCCCCCTTTTCCGCTCATAACGAGAATTTTATTCTTAATATTATTCAACGTATGACTGATTTCAATATCCTGCTGCTTGTGTTGATCCTGTTGATTGAGCTGATTCATGACTGCGACCTCCTGAAAATTACCACCCGGTAATTTCTTTATTCCATAGACACTCTAGTGACTTTATACCGCGTTTATACCGCACCCCGGCATGCGGTATTTGGAATCCTGCAAATCGCCTGTTTTAAATGCATCGAGCACCTCTTCCGCGGGCCCTGAAATCCATGGTATGACCTGAATTCCGGAGGCGCCGAGGACCTGCCGAAAATGCAGGGAAATGGCCCCGCAGATGAGTACCTGTACGCCGAGGCCTTGTACCCGGGCACACTTGCGTGTGACATTGTGCTCGTCCAGATAGGTCTCGAAGCGCGATTTTTCCACACGCTCGTCCATCTGGAGAACCAACAGCCGCGATGCGGTATCGAAGACCGGCGATACCTTTCCGTCCCAGATCGGAATGGCTATGTTCATGGGGAAAAGGCCCCGATCGCACACCCGGAAACGGTTGTTCCGGGATGCGAATTCATCCTTCCGTTTTTGCCGATTTGATGCGGGTCTCCAGGGCCTCGATTTCCCGGTTCAGGTCATCGACACGGGCCTTCAGACCCTCAAGCGTTTGCTCGGCGGTTCCGCCGCCCGACATGTCGGGCGTGCCTGCGGATGCCGCGCCGGGATCCCATCCCTGCAGCGGATTTTGAGGGGAACTGCCGGCCCACTGCCTGCAACGGCCGCCCCCTCCTCCCATGCCGCGGTGCCGGCCGACAGTTTGCCCCGTTTATAGGCCTCAACAGCCTGTGCCACCGTCCCGGACTGGCCCATGACGACATCGATGCCCGCCGCTGAAAGGGTACGAACCGCATTGGGGCCGCAATTTCCGGTAATGACCGCTTTGACTCCCTTGGAGGCTACGAACTGGGCCGACTGAATTCCCGCGCCGCCCCCCAGGGCGATATTTTCGTTGTCATACGCCTCAAACGTCATGGTTTCCGGGTCGACAACGAGAAAAAAGGCGCAACGCCCGAATCTCGGATCGATGGACGCATCCAAATCATTTCCATTGGCACTGACGGCAATTTTCATTTGAATCATCTCCAAAAAACATTCCGGGGATATGAAACGCCTTACATGGAATCAAACTGAATCCCCACTCATTTCCTCTAAAGCATGTTTTGTGCCAATATTGGGCGGATGACATTTTTAATTAATATTACAAATTATTATTTAATATATATGATTTTGTTTGCCTTTCTCGTCGAAAACGCGCTTTCGGTTTATTGCATTATTGCAGAATAACTGGAGCAATATTGCATTCATGCATTATTGTCTCAAATTTTCTATGGCGGGTCGTGGTCCTTCGGGGTAGGGCTTGGATCGCTACGGGGAATTCAGAGGGCGGCTTTGCATTATTGCAAAGATTCTTGCGTCTGAATTCGGCAGGTCAGAAGGCGGGTTCTTTCTTGGGGATCTGGATGCCTAGCCGCTTCATCTTTCGCCAGAGCGTACTGGGGTGGATGCCCAGCTGCTCGGCGGTAACGGACCGCTTCCAGGCGTTTTTTTGTAAAGCTTCAAGGATAAAGTCCCTCTCCAGGTTTTCCCATGATGGGGTTTTCCCGCCGGCGGGGCCGTCTTTGCCCGCGTCCGGCATTTCGGGGGAAGGTCGAATCGAGTCCGGCAGGTGCTCGATCCCGATGAGGGCCTCTTTACAGACCACGGTGGCATACTCGATGATGTTTTCAAGTTCCCGAATATTGCCGGGAAACTCATGGGCCATCAGAATCGGAAAGACCTCCGGGGACAGGCCTTGAATTTCCTTGCCGCTCAACCTGTTGAATTTTCGGATGAAATGGCTGGCCAGCAGGGGGATGTCTTCGCGGCGCTCCCTCAAAGGCGGCAGGACCAGCTTAACCACGTTGATCCGGTAATAGAGGTCCTGCCGAAATCTGCCTCGGGCCACCAGGATTTCAAGGTCGCTGTTCGTGGCGGCTACGATCCGCACATCCGCTTTCCGGGTCCCGGTGCTTCCAAGCGGCTCATACACCTTTTCCTGAAGAAACCTGAGCAACCTGACCTGGAGCGCCGGAGAAATATCCCCTATTTCATCCAGAAAGAGCGTCCCTCCTTCGGCCAGCGCCAATCGCCCGGGCTTGTCCCTTTTGGCGTCTGTGAATGCGCCCGCCTTATACCCGAAAAGTTCGGATTCCAGGAGGGTGTCCGGGAGGGCCCCGCAGTTCACGGTGATCATGGGGCCTCGTCTTCTGGGGCTGAGGGAGTGAATGGCTTTTGCAAAAAGTTCTTTTCCCGTCCCGCTTTCGCCCACCAGCAGCAGGGTCGCACTGCTTTCGGCCACCTGCTCCAGGATGCCGAAAAGCCGCATCATTTCTTCGTTCTTGCTGATGATATCGAAAAAGGAGTGGCGGTTTTCCAGTTCCTTGCGAAGCTCTTCCACCACGCTCAAATCGCGAAAGGTTTCGACACCTCCGATTTCTTTTCCATGTTCGTCTTTCAGGATGGCGGTAGAAATGCTGATGGGGATCCGTTCACCGTCGGAGTTTACAATGAAAATGGCCTGGGGCGGGATGGACTTCCCCGTATCCATGGTTTGGCGGAGAGAGCAGTTGCTTTCACAGATACTGGCCCTGAAAACGTCCCAGCAATACCGCCCGATAGCGTCCTTTTTCTCTATTCCGGTTATCGTCTCGGCCGCTTTGTTAAAGGAGGTGATCCTTCGCTCCAGGTCGATGGTGAACACGCCGTCGGCTATGCTGTCGAGAATGATTTCCGTCTGTTTTGGCGGGGGTGTTGTCATTTTTCCACCGAATGCTCGGGCTTTGTCTTGTGAAACGATATAGTAGAATATGGTTGTCCAAAGGTAGGTTGTCAACCGGGAGCAGTGATCCTAAATCCACCGCCTAATTTGGACTCGGCATTTTCATGGGGTAAATTGGGGACCTTCCTGATCATCAGCAAGGTGTCAGCACCGCCTCTGGCCGCTGGGGCAACCAGTCTAATCGATCGGGAAACATCAAGAAAGCGACCTCCGTTTTCATCAAAAAGGAACCTTGTTTGACCTCCTTGACATTTGAATGACTTTTAAAAATAAGTGTTTTTCGGTTTATCAGAGGATGGAAGGGGTAAAATTAAATCACAAATCTTATCCCTGTGTAGGTGGCATGATACATTATAGATCTGGAAATCCAAGCCCCCAACTCGGACAAGCGGGATAATGATATAGCAGATAGATTCAATTCCGAGCCATTTCAAGCAGATACAATATATAGGCATTCCCCTGCAAATTCGCCATTTGGTGAACACCATTCAATTCGTTGAATCGTGACCCGACTGCAAAATCCCAACCTTCTGGGGCCTTGCCTTTCAATCCTCGCCTTCCGTCTTTAAATCATCACCCGTTTGATGCCAAAAAAATCTCCGAGTCGCTCATTTTTTTCTTGACAGTTTAATTTCTAACTGGCATCTAAGATCTTAGATCTAACATCTCATATACCGAATGGAGGAAAAATGGCCGCCGACATTCCAGCCTTTCCAAAGATTGAAACGCCCCCTTCTCTGAAGGAAATGGCATTTGGAACAATCAAATCATCCATTCTGAACCACAATCTTCAACCCGGTGGGGTTTATTCAGAACAGGCAATCGCAAAAGAACTCGGTATCTCAAAAACACCGGTACACAATGCACTGGTCGATCTCGAAGCCAGGGGCTTCGTGAAGCTCTTTCCCCGAAAAGGCTTCCAGGTAAATGCCTTGAAGGAAAAAGACGTCGAAGACATGTTCGAATACAGGCATGCGCTTGAGTGCGCGGTTATCCTACATGTGACCCCTGAACTGACGGATGAGGAGATCGCGGATCTCGAAAGCATGACTGCGCAAGCGGCTGCCACTCGAGACCGCATTTTGTTTTTGAAATTCGACAGAGGGTTTCATCGTTATTTGACCGAAAAAACTGAAAATACCTACATAATCAATGCGTTAGAGCATATCTGGGATCTCTGCGATTGGGTTGGCGGAGAAATTTTCCATTTAGGGAACCGTCCGGAGGAGGCGGTGGCAGAGCATATGGCGGTCATAGAAAAGCTGAAGGCTCGCGATGTGGATAGGGCAAAGGAGGCGATGAGGGAACACCTGGAAATTACTGAACTGCGGTTTCACCAGTTGATTGACTTAAAGGAAAGTTCGCACTGATATGGGCAGTTCACACACTGGCGCACAATGCAGGAACGACACAGACGTTTCAAGCTACCTTGAGTTCCTTCGAGGGGAAATTACGGCAATCGACCTCAGAACCCCTGTTCCGGGAAAGGAGGTGTTATTAGATTATAGAAAAACATATTACGCCAAAAGAACGTATTCCTTAAAATCCTAAAAATCGTGAAATCAAGGAGGAAGAATCATGAAAAAGAGAGCTGTCTTGATGGCGTTGGCATGTCTGATCCTCTCATTTTTTCTGTTCAGCTCCATAAGTGTTATGGCGGGTGAAAAAGAGGAGACACTAAAAGACTTCGGTATTGATAAGCGCCACCAGAAATGGAAGGGAGAGAAATGGTCTACTTCCGAAAAGAAAATAAAATGGCGTATGGTTGAGCCCTGGCCTGCCGGGAATCTCCTTCACAATTGGCCTCAACACTTCTGTGACAGCGTGCGGGCGGCCAGCGGCGGTCGGTTGGACATCAAACTCTTCCCGGCCGGGGCGCTGGTCCCTGCAATGGAGGTCTTTGATGCGGTTTCTGAAGGTACTGCCGAATGCGCGCATTCCGTTGCCGGGTTCTGGAAAGGCAAAGAAGAGGCATTTGTGCCCTTCTGGTCCCTTCCCTATGGACTGGACGCCGAGATGACGGCTATCTGGTATTACGAGAGAGGCGGGCTTGAAATGTTGAACGATATCTACGGTAAGTTCAACATGGTTGCCTTCCCGCTGGGAAATGCGGGTCAGGAGATGGGCTTCTATTCCAACAAGCGCGCGGTCAAACCAGAGGACTTTAAAGGGATGAAGCTAAGAACAATGGGGTACTTTGCTGACATTCTCAACGAGATGGGGGCCTCCGTGAGTGTACTTCCTCCCACAGAAATCTATCTGGGTCTTGAGCGAGGTATCGTGGACGCAGCGGAATTCAGTGGCCCGGCCGCCAATATTCCCATGGGTCTGCACGAGATAAGCAAGTATGTGCTCGAGCCGGGCTTGCACCAGCCGGGCGCTCAGACTGATCTTATCATCAACAAGAAGGCTTGGGGTGCCCTCCCCAACGACCTCAAGGCCATCGTCGAAATATGTGCCAGGGAGACCGATGCGTGGGCGAACATATGGAATGAAGCGCTGAATGCCAGGGCTATGAACTATTACAAAGATCAAATTGAGATTGTTCAGATGGACGATAAAACCCTCATCGCTTTCCGCAAGGCAACTAAAAAATATGTAGATGGACGAAAGGCGAAAAACGCCTTGCTCAAGAAAGTCATCGATTCACAGGAAGAGCTGAGGGCGGAATTTGAAGTCTGGCGTGATTGCAGAGGCCGAGTTACTCCCTGGCCCTACGAGGTTTACATCAGTGGAAGACTTCGTGAATAGGAGAACGTTAACCCGGAGCCCCGGGATTTGCCGGTTGAGACTCTCGGGGCTCCTTTTCTCTCCTCGGTTGGTTTTGCGAGATACTCGGCCGACGAGAAAACTTCAAAATTCCATCATTACCGGCTTTCAGGCGGGTGATGCGCTCTGAAGAGTGAAAACATAGTATATATACTTGACCTTGGGATGGTGAAGATGAAGAAACTGCATCTGTGGCTGGATAACTTAAATAGTGCTATCGGAAAAGGGACCTCATACCTGGTAATTCTAATGGCGGCGATTGTGCTCTATGAGGTCTTTATGCGGTATTTGTTTAATAAACCAACCTTATGGGCCCTGGAATTGACCACTTTCATATACGGCACGCATTTCATGTTGGGCGCCGGCTACGTATACCTTCTCAAGAAGCACGTGCACATCGAAATCGTCGAGCAGCGTTTTCCTGATCGTACAAGGGCCATTTTGAGGATTATCACCTTTTGGGTCATTTTCCTTCCGTTTATTGGATCCATGTTCCTTAGGTCGATTTTTTATGCCCACAAATCCTGGGCCATGTGGGAAAAGGCTTGGACCGCCTGGGCCCCCCCACTGTATCCAATCAAGACAGTTATGCCGGTGGCTTTCCTGTTATTGCTGCTTCAGGGGTTCTCCAACTTCCTCAAAGATGTAGAGTATCTGAAAGGGGGTAGCAATGAGCCCTGAATTATTAGCCTTCTTGATGTTTGGGGCGCTCATGCTTTGTCTTCTTGTGGGGCACCCACTAGCATTTTCTTTGGGGGGCGTGGCCTTTTTCTTTGGATTGATAGGGTGGAACGGGAACTGGTGGGCAGTTACGGGGATGTTTGTCAGCAAGGCATACGGGGGTATGGACAACTTCGTTTTGGTGGCCGTGCCCTTGTTCATCTTTATGGCCCAGATGATGGACGCGTCAGGCATAGCCGAGAACCTTTACCACACGCTCCATGTGCTGATGGGCCCAATACGGGGAGGGCTTGGCGTGGCCACGATATTGGTCTGCGTCATTTTCGCCGCCTCCTCCGGGGTCGTGGGAGCCACCGAGGTAGCTGTCGGTCTCCTGGCCGCACCGGCCCTGGTAAAACGTCACTATAGTATTTCACTCACCGCAGGGACCATCTGTGCCGGAGGCACCCTAGGG
>JAFDKD010000923.1 GCA_019307165.1 Deltaproteobacteria bacterium
GGCGTCTGCGCCGCATCGTGCCCTTTGAGTCTGGAGATGGACTACCCTCCCCGGCAGGTCTTCAATCTGATCCGGGCCGGCAAACGAGATGAGGTACTCAATTGCAATTCAATTTTGTTGTGCACGTCCTGCTACGCCTGCAAGGTGAGGTGCCCGCGGAAAATCCCGGTTGTGGACGTCATGCACGGGTTGGCCCACTATGCCATCAAACAGGGGATCCTTACGCGAAGGGACACGGCTAATTTTGGCCGGGAGTTCTGGAATCAGGTCTACAAGCTGGGACGAATCGACGAAAAGGAACTTCCGAGGAAGGTCTTTTTCGCCGGTGGATTCATTGAAGGAATCAAGAACATGGCCAAGTATTCGGACATGGGCATCAAGCTGGTCCTTCACCGGCGGATGAAGCTGCTGCCGGAGCGGAAGATAAAAGGGATCGATTCGCTTCGGAAGATGCTGGACAAGGCCGAAAAAATGGGGAAAGGAGGCGCCGGGGCATGAAATATTTTCTTTACTGGGGGTGCAGTCTGGAAGGAAGCGGGGCCAATTTTCTGGTGTCGCTGAAACCGCCCTGCGAGGCCCTGGGCATTGAGTTCGAGGAGATAGCGGACTGGAACTGTTGCGGGGCCAGCGTTTCCTACGCGGGCGCCAACGATTTAGCGATCAAAGTCCTCAACGCGCGGAATCTCGCTATTGCCGAGGCCAACGGGGGATATGACGTCGTGGCGCCCTGCAGTTCATGCTACATCCAGATGATCAAAGTCAACCATGAGGTGCAGGAAAACCCCGAATTGCTGGCGCAGGTCAACAACTGCCTGGCGGAAGGCGGCCTCAAGTACAACGGTACCGTGAATGTCCGGCATATCCAGGACGTGCTTTTCAACGACATCGGTGTGGAAAAGATCAGAGAAAAGGTCGTCGCCCCGCTCAATGGACTGAAGGTGGGGGGATATGTAGGGTGCCAGTCCGTGAGGCCCTATGGCGAATACGACAGTGTCGAGAAGCCCGTGGTCCAGGATCGGCTTCTGGAGGCCCTGGGGGCCGAGGCAGTGCCATTTCCCAACAAGATCAAATGCTGTGGTTCGGGTATTTTTCTTCCCGAAATCGATTACTGCATGGAATTGGCCAAGAACATACTGGCGGATGCCATCGACCATGGTGCCGAGCTTATTTCCTCTGTTTGCCCCATGTGCGCCATGAATCTTGAAATGTACCAGGACAGAATCAACGCGGCGCACGGCACCGATTTCGATATTCCGATCGTCTATCTGACGCAGCTGATGGCCGTGGCCTTTGGGATGGACCTGAAAAAGGATGCGGCGCTCAACTATAATATCATTCCGCCCGAAAAGATATTGCAGGCGGCCATTCATCACTAACGAGCGTACTGATCCGCCTTAGGCGGATGAAAATGAGGCCATTTTTGGCTGGAAACAGGACAAACCCCGCTTGTGGCTCGACCGCCGCGGGGTTTGGTTTTTTTTAGCGGAGATGAAAACATGAATGACACGGCAGTTCCCAAATGCCAGCACTGCAACGAAGAGATGAAGAAATGGCGGACGCCGGAAAATTCCACGTGGGAAACGAATTTTCTATGGGTTTGCTTTAACGACGAATGCCCTTACTTTATCCGTGGCTGGGACCACATGATGAAGACCCAGGAGATCAAGGCCTCCTATCGCGAAAGCGTCCACCCCGAAACCGGGGCCAGGAGTCCCTTGCCTTGCTGGTCCAATGACGCACACAAAGACAATATTATTGAAGATTGAAAATTGAAGATTGAAGATTGGGAATTCGGATCAAGGGAAGTCTAGAGACGAGAGACTAGAGTCTAGAGAAAGACATCGGGCACGAAACCTTTGAACCCTGAACCTTGAACCCGGAACCTCAAATGAAGAACCAGGAACCAAGAACAAGGAACAAGGAACAGCTGACAAAGTCAGCTCGCAACCCGCAACCCGCAACGCGTAACTCGCAACCCGAAACTCACAGCTGACAACAAACAACTTACGACAGGCGGCCGGCGCAGCCGGCCGACGTCCGGAGTGTTATGGAAAAGATAGGCCGAAACGACCCCTGCCCATGCG
>JAFDKD010000924.1 GCA_019307165.1 Deltaproteobacteria bacterium
CACGACCTGTACAGCCTGGTCAAGGCCTGTACGGCCGGGTCGGCATTGGTGGTGGCCCTGCTTCTGGCCTTTGTCCGGTTCCATGGGTTTGCCAGGAGCGTTTTCATCATCGACCTGCTTGCCATCTTTGTGCTTGTCGGCGGATTTCGCGTGAGTATCCGTTTGTACTATCACCGCAAGAACCGACTCGATGCACGGATGTTTTTCAAGCGTCATGCGGCGGACCTGAAACGGGTCCTCATCATCGGCGCGGGCGATGCGGGCGAGAAGCTGTTGCGCGAAATCAGGGAAAACGCGGCCCTGGGATACGATGTGGTGGGTTTTATGGACGACAACCCCCGCAAGCTGAACCAGGCCATCCACGGCGTGCCGGTGCTGGGCGCCATAGCCGATATGGGCCGTATCGCCGCAAGCGAAAAGGTCACGGAAGTCATCATTGCCGTGCCCTCCGCCGCATCCGCACAAATGAGGGGCATCGTAGGCGCCTGTGAAAGTACGGGCCTGCCCTGCAAGACGGTGCCGGGCCTGTCCGAATTGATCGAGGGGAAGGTCTCCCTCAGCTCCGTGCGCGAGGTGCGCTATGAGGACCTGATCGGCAGAGAGCAGGCCCGACTGGACCTGGATCGCATCGGCAGTTACCTGACCGGAAGGCGGATCATGGTGACGGGCGGGGCCGGCTCCATCGGTTTGGAGTTGTGCCGGCAGATCGCCCCCTTCGAGCCGCTCCAGCTGCTTATCGTCGATATCAACGAGTCCGGGCTCTATGAAGCCGTGCTGGACCTCAGGGCCTCTTTTCCGGGATTGAAGGTTCGCGGCATATTGGGGTCGGTGCAGAACGATTCGCTCATGAAACGGATATTTGAATCGACGACTCCCCAGGTTATTTTCCACGCGGCCGCGTACAAGCACGTGCCCGTGCTCGAAAGTCACCCCTGGGAGGCCGTGTTCAACAACGTGGTGGGCACCCGAAACGTGCTGGACCTTTGCTCCCGTAACGGGGTAGACCGGTGCGTGGTGGTATCCACGGACAAGGCCGTTCGGCCCACGAGCGTCATGGGGGCATCCAAACGCGTGGACGAGCTGCTGACCCAGAGCTACGCGGACACCTTCGGCGCCCGGTTCATGGCCGTCAGGTTCGGGAATGTGGTGGGCAGCGCGGGCAGCGTGGTCCCGCTGATCCAGAAACAGATCCGCGCGGGCGGGCCGGTCACGGTTACGCATCCCGATATAACGCGCTATTTCATGACCATACCCGAATCGGCGCGGTTGATCCTTCAGGCGGGCGCCATGGGAAATGGAGGGGAGATCTTTATCTTGAAAATGGGTACCCCCGTTAACATCGACGACATGGCTCGGGACCTGATCCGATTGTCCGGCCTCATCCCCGACGAGGATATCCAAATCGAGTACATCGGGCTGAGGCCCGGGGAAAAACTGACGGAAGAACTCATTACCGAAGGGGAAGGCATCCGGGATAGCGACCACGAGGAGATCATGATCCTTACCTCCGGAAGCGGGACATTGTCCATGGATGACATCGCCCGGCACGTGAGCCGCATGACGAAACTGGCGGAAAAGGGAGGTGCGGACGGCATAAAAGCGGCGTTGAAGCGGCTGGTGCCGGAGTACACGCCGTGGAAAGCAGGATAAAAGGGACAGGTTAAGGTCAAGGCTGAGGTTTAGAAAAAAGATAGGTTGAGGTTAAGATTGAGGTTGAGAAGAAAGATGGGGCGAGGCCAAGGTCGAGTAGGAGTTCGCTGAATGTACAATTCCTTCTCTCAACCATTAACGAATAACCAATAACCGATAACGCCCCTTTCTCTAGTCTCTCGACTCTCGACTCTGGTCTCTTGAATCTTGCATCTAGTATCCGGCAACGAAGAACCAGGAACGAAGAACAAAGAACACCGCGAAGCGGTAACAAAGCACGAAGCACAAGGAACACCGCAAAGCGGTAACAAAGCACCAGCCATCAAGCCCCCAAATTCTAAATTCTAAATTCTAAATTCTAAATCCTAAATTCTAAATCCCAAATCCTAAATTCTAAATTCTAAATCCTAAATCCTAAATCCTAAATCCCATG
>JAFDKD010000925.1 GCA_019307165.1 Deltaproteobacteria bacterium
ATGATGGATACAGCCACAGATGACCAATTGGGCAGCGGCAAATGGAGTACCGGTCCCACAGCCGTGGTCCTTATCCAACCCAAGCCATGGACACTCGGCCTGCTCGGCCGGCAGCTCTGGTCTTTCGCGGGGGATTCTGATCGAAAAGGCGTCAATCAACTGCTCCTTGAACCTTTCATAAATTACAATCTTGCCAAGGGCTGGTATCTGATCAGTGATATGATTATCACCGCGAACTGGTACGCGGATTCAGATAATCGCTGGACCATACCTCTGGGCGGAGGTGTGGGTAAAATGTTTACCATTGGCAGCCAGAAGATGAACACAAAGCTTGAAGCCTACTATAATGTTGAAAAACCGGAGGGCGCCCCTGATTGGTCCCTGAGCTGGACGCTCCAGTTTTTGTTTCCAAGATAAAATCGCGAAGCGATTCTATATAACGCGGCTGTGCCGCTTGAGGATACAAACCAACAGCAATTTTAAACGTTAAATAATTGCTAAAACAAACATCAAAACAGGAGGATGTAAAATGAAAAGAATTATCTCATGGAAAACCGTTACTGTGGTTGTGGTGGCCTTGGTGGGCCTGTGTTTGGCTTGTCCGGCAGCCTTTGCGGCAAAGGACAAACCCAATATCCTGGTGATCTGGGGTGACGACATCGGCTACTGGAACGTCAGCGCTTACAACCAGGGGATGATGGGCTACGAGACGCCCAACATCGACTCCGTGGCTAAGGAAGGGGCGCTCTTCACCGACTGGTACGCACAGCAGAGCTGTACCGCCGGGCGGGCGGCCTTCATCCTCGGTCAACATCCTTTCCGCACGGGACTGCTCACCATCGGGATGCCCGGATCGCCCCACGGGATCAGCGACAAGATGGTGACCCTCGCAACGCTCCTCAAGCCACACGGCTACACGAGCGGGCAGTTCGGCAAAAACCACTTGGGCGACCAGGACAAACATCTGCCGACTGTCCACGGGTTTGATGAATTTTTCGGCAATCTCTATCATCTCAATGCCGAGGAGGAGCCGGAGGGCTATTATTACCCGAAAGATCCCGAATTTCGCAAACAATTCGGCCCCCGCGGAGTGATCCACAGCTGGGCTGACGGCAAGGGCGGCCAAAAGATCGAGGACACTGGGCCCATGACGCGCAAGCGCATGGAGACGGCGGACGACGAGTTCGTCGATGCGGCGATCGACTTCATCGACCGGGCCCACAAGGCAGACAAGCCCTTCTTCACATGGGTGACCACGACGCGCATGCACGTCTGGACCCATCTCACCAAGGAGTGGCAAGGCAAGAGCGGCATCGGCCTCTACCCCGACGGCATGCTCGAGCACGACGATGACGTCGGCCGTATCCTCGCCAAGCTCAAAGAGCTCAGCATCGATGACAACACCATCGTCTTCTACTCCACCGACAACGGGGCTGAGACCTTCACTTGGCCAGACGGCGGCACCATCCCCTTCCACGGCGAGAAGGGAACGACCTGGGAGGGTGGATTCCGCGTGCCGGCCTTCATCAGGTGGCCCGGTGTCATCAAACCGGGAACAAAGCTTAACGGCATCGCCTCCCATGAGGATATGATCCCCACCCTGCTGGCGGCCGTTGGAGAGCCGGATATCAAGGAAAAACTCAAAAAAGGGCATACCATAGACGGCAAGACGTACAAGGTCCATCTCGATGGCTACAACCTCCTCCCCTGGTTCAAGGGAGAGGTAGAGACTTCACCCCGGAAGGAGATCATGTACTTCGACCAGGTGGGGAACCTCAACGCTATCCGCTACAACAACTGGAAGCTCCACTTCGCGTACCTCGAGGGGAATATCGCCTCCGCCGTTCGCGTCCAACCGGCGTGGCCGAAGGTCATCAACTTAAGGGCCGACCCCTTCGAGAGAGCCTGGCACGAGTCGGAGATGTACCTCCGCTGGATGGCCGAGAACATGTGGCTCTTCGTGCCCGCCCAGACCTTCACCAGGCAGTGGCTCGAGTCTTTCAAGGAGTTCCCGCCGCGGGGCGGCACCACGCTGGGCATCGACGGCGTCATCAAGCAGCTTGAGAATCCGGCATCGAGACACGTGCCGCCCGGCGTCATCAAGTCTGGAACCATTTATAACGAAATCATGTCCTAGGAAAACTGGATGCAGACCCTGTTGGCCGCCGCCGGCGTGCGAGAGATCACCAACTCGCTGATGAGAAGCGGCCTTAACAAGGCCCGACCTGGGAGAACCAACATGTGCACTCAGTTCCGATTGCGAAAACTGTTTGCACCTAATAATGACGAAGCCCGAAGAAAAGTGGATATTCTAACATGAAAAACATCGTGGAATTTTTGAAGACCTCTACCGTCGGCGGCGTGCTCGTGCTGTTGCCGCTGCTTCTGCTTTACATGCTCCTGGCCGAGTTGCTGGAGCTGGTGGTGGCCCTGGCAACCCCCATTGCCGACCTGTTTCCGCAAGGAACGTTCGATAAGATCAATGCGCCTGTTTTGCTGGCGTTGATCCGTTCGATGCTCGGCCGTTTGCCCCTGTACAATGCGGTGAAGAGTCTGTCCAGAGGACTGGTGGGAGCAAATGAGGAAGGAGTGTTCCGACCGGCTGTTCTGAATTCACCGGACGGCAGCCGGGAGATCGTATACGTGATCGAGGACCACGGCGACGGGCAGGTGACCATACTGATTCCCTGGGCTCCT
>JAFDKD010000197.1 GCA_019307165.1 Deltaproteobacteria bacterium
CCCACTTCTTCCACATATTTCCGTTCCGCCGCATCCAACCACAGCACCTGGGCGAAGCCCTTCTTCTTGGCCCCTTCCGCCGCCAGCAGACTGGCGGCGTAATTCCCGGCGGTCTTGGCTTCTCCCGTACCGCCGATAGCGGCACGGACAAAGGTGTCCTCCGCCCAGATCTTGACCGGATTCAGGCCTTCTTTATAGTAGGCCCCGACCGGACCGATGATAATGAAGAAAAGATAGTTGTTGGAAACCCTGACCCCAAGATGCGGTTCGGTCGCAATCATGGTCGGCCGAATGTAAAGGGAAGTGCCTGCGCTTTGAGGGACCCAATCCTGATCCAGCAATATGAGCTTTTTCATTGCCTCCATGGCAAAGCTGATATCCACCTCGGGCATGCAGAGCCGACTGGCCGAGCGGTTGAACCTCTTGAAATTTTCTTCGGCCCGAAACAGATAGATTTCGCCCCCTTCTCCCCGATATGCCTTCAGTCCTTCGAAAATCTCCTGCCCGTAATGAAAGGCCATGGCGGCAGGGTCGATGGAAAGATCGCCGTAGGGCACGATGCGGGGATTGAACCACCCTTTTCCCGCTTCGTAGTCCAAAAGGTACATGTGGTCAGAGGGGATGTCCCCAAAGGCCAGCGATTCGTCCTTGGGCTTGAGCTTTAATTGATCGGGTTTCACTTCATTTGTCTTGATTTCCATGGGCACTCTCCTTCTCGCTTTCGTATCCGAGGCAGTTGAAAAAGGCCTGTCTGCATGGGGTCGTTTTCCACCGGCCTCAACAGGATTTGATTCTCCTGTCCGTAAAAAATTCTGTTTTCAATAGCACAAGCCTTTTGTAAATACAATCAATACTTTGAGGGGTAGGGGAGATTTCAGAAAAAATCATCGGTATGCCGCGCTAGTTTACCAGGACTTAGGGGCTCCGCCCCAATTGGAATATTGGAATATTGGCTTACAAACGACAACAGCCGACAAAAAAATTATAATTTCGATAAGTTGTAGAATTTCAGAGACGTTTATGACCGGAATTCTGCAATATTCAGGTCATAGCTGCGGCTGCCGAGTCCCAGCCGCTCGGCATGCATCAGTTGGGTGCGCCAGTCCACTTTGGGATAAAGGCCTTTGAATTTGTCCTCTCCCGGCCCCAGGGATGTTTTCAGGGACGTTCCATGAGCCGCCCGCTGCTGGTTGACCAGGTCCACCGACGCTTGATCAATGGCCACGGGGTCGGTTGAGGCCACGATGCCGATGTCTCGGACAATCGGGGCATCGCTGTGCCCGCAGCAGTCGCAGGCGGGAGAGATGCCGGTAAGGAAGTTTATAAAAAGCGCTTTTCCCTGCTTCTCTTTTAGCACGGCAAAGGTGTATTCGGCCAATTTTTCTTGAAAAGCCGCGATATCCCTGTCCCATTGAACCTCAATCGCCCCGTTGGGGCAGATGAGGATGCATTCCCCGCAACCCACGCATCTGCTGGAAGCGATGGCGGCCTTTTCCTGCTTCAGCGCTATGGCATGATGAGCGCAGTGGTCCACGCAATCTCCGCAGCCAACGCATTTCTTGGTTTTGACTTTCGGACAAAGCCCCGAATGCTGCTCCAGCTTACCTTTTCTGGAAGCGCACCCCATGCCGACGTTCTTGAGGGTCCCGCCGAACCCGGTAAGTTCATGCCCTTTGAAATGGGCGACACTGATGAGGGCGTCCGCTTCCGCGATATCCGTGCCTATAAAGGCGGTCTTTATCCATTTTTTATCGATGCCGACAGGGAAAAAGGCGCCGCCCCTGATGCCGTCGGCAATAATCAAGGGGGCGTTGACAACCGAATAAGCGAACCCGTTTTCCACTGCGGTGACCAGGTGGGATAAGCTATCGCTCCGAGTGCCGGCATAGAGGGTGTTGGTGTCGGTCAGAAAGGGTTTTGCTTCAAGCGATTTGACCTGTTCGACGATTCGACGAAGAAACACGGGGCGAATAAAGGCCGTGTTTCCCTTTTCACCGAAATGGAGCTTTATGGCCACAATGTTTCTCGGTTCGATTACATCCGATAGTCCTGCCGTTTCCAACAAATTGGACAATTTGCTCGGCAGATTCTCCTTTGCGGAAGCCCTTAAATCGATAAAGTATACCCTGCTGACTGTCATACGGAATCTCCTTTTTTTCACTCGGATGCGCTCCGCAGCCGGGTCGGAGTCACACGTTTTTCGTTGACAAACAAAAACGTGTTGGACTATGAGGTTATATCTTAAATATATGGATTTTTCATGTTTTATGTTTTGGTGTTTCGGTGAACCCAACCGCCCCGGCGTCTCTTGACCCGGGCCGCTTGATCAACCCGACGACAGGTCGGGACAATACGGCGACATGCCAAAGGGATTGTCCCAGTAATTTTCCGTGGCAGTCCGTAACCTCTGAAAGAAGATGATGCCATGAATAACAAAAAGGTTCGAACGGGGCTTGGCGTTGCGTTAATCGGGTTTCTTCTTTGCTGGCCCGGCATCGGCTTTGGCCAAGAGGTAAAAAGGCTCTTGAGCATCGAAGCATATGACATGTTAAACGCGGTACCCGACACCTATCTCATCGATGTCCGGACCCGGGCGGAGTATCAATTTGTGGGACATCCGATCGGCGCCTACCTGTTTCCCTATCAGTTCATGACAAAAAAATTCGCCAAGGACGGGGAGGCATTTGGTTACCGATTTAACACCAAAAACAAGTCTTTTATCGACGAAATCAACAAAGTTTTCAAGCATACGGACAATCTTCTGATCATCTGCCGGGACGGAACCCGGAGCAAACTTGCGGCAAAAGAACTGCTGGACCACGGATTTAAAAACGTATTCAATGTGGAGGACGGTTTTGAAGGCGCCGAATTTCCCAGTTTCGGCGACAGTAACAAGCACAAGTTTTACCGGCAACTCGCCAAAAGAAACAAAATTTACGGATATAATCACAGGAGAAAGTACGGCTGGCAATGGTGGGGCCTGCCTTGGGTTTACAGGATTAACCCAAAGTTTGTTTATCCCCCCGACCAGAGGCCGTCGGAGAAATAAAGGAGGTTGAAAATGGAATCCGAAGAGCTCGTTCAGCTCATGCAGCAGATCGAAGAGAAGGGAATCGGTTGGGACACGGTAAAGGAAAAGACCAAGCTTTCGCAACAGCTATTAAATCTTTACGTGAAATCGGGCCCGATTCCCGTGACCGTCATCAAGGACCTTAACAAAATTCTTGAGGAAGCGGACCAATAATTCGCACCTGGACCGAAAACCGCTGTTGAACCGGCGTCGTGTACATCACCCGGGCCGGTTTAAAAATTGCGACTTTATTCGACGGGGAGACCTTCCAAGGGGGTTTCCCCGGTTTTTTTATGGTCTCATATGAAACATCCTTGGGTTGCGGGTTGCACGGAGGTTGGGTTTCTCTCGCAAAGAACGCAAAGGTCGCCAAGACAACGACTTCGCCCAAAAACGGCAGGATCTCCGATCCGCTCCCTTCCTGTCGTCTCCGCACCCCCCTGTCGTCCCCGCATGAATTTGGCGGGGACCCAGCGAAACGGAGGTCTGAATTCCCGCCAAAATCATGCGGGAATGACATTTGAAATGAGGTCGCTCTGGATTTCCCGCCGTTCTCGTGCGGGGACACCTCTAATGATCCTCCATGAAATCCGACACTGTTTTATCGAAGTTTTCCTTCCCGAGTAGACCGGCCGCACCCCAGGCCGGAGGCGGCGCTCATAAGAAACTTCATGAGAACCGACGTCCCGCTTCGGCGGCTGAAGCCGCTCCTACAACAACGGTCCAGCACATTCCATGGGCCTGTGAGAGCGATTTTAACCGCGACACCGAACGAGCATGACGTTTCTTCCATGATTAAACTGCACACCCTTCAGGCCAGCGGTCCCGCTGAGTAAAAAACTATTCTCCCGAAGCAGTCTCGGCATCAGCCACTTGCGTCGATCAATACCCATGGTATTGAGTTGACAAAGAACCTGCACCGTATTATTTTTCCAGACAATAAAGACAGATCGAAAGGAGACATGAGAATGGCTGATGTGTTGCAGGTAACGGACGATAATTTTGAAGAGGAAATCATCAATTCCGATATCCCCGCCATGGTTGATTTTTGGGCGGAGTGGTGCGGTCCGTGCAAAATGGTGTCCCCCGTGGTGGAAGAATTGGCCAAGGAGTACAAAGGAAAAATAAAAATCGCCAGCCTGGATGTAGACGGAAACCGTCAAACGCCCACGAAATTTGGAATTCGAAACATTCCGACCCTCATTTTTTTTAAGGGCGGCGAGGTGTCGCAAACCATCATTGGCGCCCAGCCCAAGAACGCTATCGACCAGGAACTGAAAAAGCTCCTTTAGCGCGCCCGAATTAAACCCCGTCATGCCGTTCGGTAATCGCGGGGTTTTGATTTTTCCGGAGCAGAAGAAGATCGTGCATGATTTAATTATCATAGGCGCCGGCCCCGCCGGCTTGACAGCCGGACTTTATGCAGCCAGGTCTCGTCTCGACGTGATTCTGTTTGAGAGGCTCTCCCCCGGTGGCCAGATCCTGACCACGGACTGGGTTGAGAATTATCCCGGCTTTCCCGAGGGCATCTCCGGTTTTGATCTGGTTGACCGAATGAAAAGGCAGGCCGAAAATTTCGGTCTGGTTATTGAGGGCCGGGAGGTTTCCGGTCTTGAACTCTCTCCCGAAAGAAAAGCGGTCGTCACCGACAAAGGGACAATTCAGACCAAAGCGATCATACTGGCCTGCGGCGCGTCTCCTCAGAAGCTGGGCGTGGAAGGCGAGGACCTTCTCACGGGAAAAGGCGTGTCCTATTGCGCGACCTGTGACGGCCCCTTTTATCGGGACCAGGCCGTCGCCGTGGTAGGGGGAGGGGATACGGCTGTGGAAGAAGCTATTTTTCTCACCCGTTTTGCCAGCAAAGTCTATCTCATCCATCGGCGGGACCAATTGAGGGCCACGCAGTTGCTTCGTGACCGCGCCATGGCCCAAGAGAAAATAGAGATCATCTGGGATACCGTAGTTGAACGGATCTCAGGGGAAGACGGTGTTAAAGGCCTTGAGCTGAGGCATGTGAAGACCGGTGAACGCTTGGACCTCCCCGTGGAGGGTGCATTTATTTTTGTGGGTTATCAGCCAAACAACGACCTGGGCAAAGGCGTGCTGGAACTGGATGAACTGGGCTTTGTGATCACCAATAACGACATGGAGACCTCCGTGCCCGGGGTATTTGCAGCTGGAGATATCCGGTCCAAACTCCTCCGTCAGGTCTCTACCGCCGTTGGTGAGGCCGCTACGGCCGCTTTTGCGGCGGAAAGGTACATCGAGGGCCTCGCCGCTTCGGTCTGATCCGGCCCAACCTAGTCTATCCATCCCCTTAACTCCTTATTGGTGAGATCCCGGGGCTTCGGGGGCGGCTGTTTACGCGGCGCCCCATTCAACTAAGGTGTGGATCACTGTGAAATTCCGCATGACTTTCAAAACGCTCTTGCTGCTCTTCGCGATGTGCTTCCTGCTGACAGGGTGTTCCTTGTGGGGCAGTATTTTTGGCGAGAGCGAAGAAGAAGAACTGCCTCCCGATCAACTCATGAGCGAGGGGATGGAAAACTATGAGCGTGGTTTCTATGAGGATGCGAACGAGGCCTTTGAAAAAATAAAGGATCGATATCCCTATAGCCGGTTTGCCTTGGAGGCCGAACTGAAACTGGCCGACACCCTATTCAAGCGCCATGAATATGCAGAGGCGGTTGAAGCGTATCAGGATTTTGAACGTCTTCATCCGAAGAATTCGCATATCCCCTATGTCATATACCAGCAGGGGATGTGCCATTTCGAACAGACCCGGGGAGAGGACAGGGATCAGGCCGAGATCATGTCGGCCAGGGAGCACTTTGAGCGTTTAATCAAGAAGTTTCCCAAGTCCATTTATGCCCGCCGGGCGGAGAGGAAAATCAGAGAGTGCTATATCATACTGGCCGAGCACGAACTCTACGTGGGCCGCTTCTATTATCAGAAAAGAAAATACCGGGCGGCCTATGCTCGTTTTCGGTATGTGGTTGAAAAATATCCTGATCTAGGACAATACCACGAGGCCTTGGAGTATATGGCCAAATGCAAGGAGAAGATCCCGGAAGAAGATGCGGAGGCCGGCGGGTCCTGGTGGTATAGATTACTTCATCCTATCGACTAACTCGTT
>JAFDKD010000198.1 GCA_019307165.1 Deltaproteobacteria bacterium
TTGAAGAGAGGTAACCACGATGAAGAGGACAGCCGTAACACTTGGCGCCCTGCTCTTGGGCGCATGGTTTGTTTTCACGGACTTTGCGCCTCAAGAACTGAAAAAAGATTTCGTTTCATTTGACAGGGCATTCATCCCGCCCCTTGGGGCGTTTCAAAGGATGTTATGCTTTCGATTTTTGATACCCCGCTGCTTGCGGCGGGGTAGTTCATTATAACCATTCCATGCGCATTTGCACTCATGTCTACATTTTTTTCCTTTCAACCCAAAGCCCCGGCTGATGCAGGCGTAGCGATTGACATCAGGCGATTTGCTTGATAATGATTTACCGTTAAGGAAAAATTAAGTGAAATGCAAGAAAAGGAGGCTGAATTCCTATGAAAGTCCTGGGTCTGGTTTGCAGTCCGCGTGAAGGCGGCAACACGGAAATACTGGTAAGGGAGGCCCTGGCCGGTGCTGAGCAAAAAGGGGCGGAAACCGAACTGTATCTTGTAGCCGATAAGAACATTGGGCCCTGCATCGCCTGCGAGGCCTGTTCCGCCGAAGGCGTCTGTGCCACGGATGATGACATGCAGGTGCTTTACGAAAAGCTTCTGGCGGCGGACGGCATCATATTCGGCACGCCGGTCTATTTCATCAACGTCAGCGCTCAGGCCAAGGCCGTTATCGACCGCAGCTTCGCCTTTTTGCGGCACGGCAAGCTGCGGGGCAAGACCGCGGCGGCAATTATCGCCGTGCGGCGGGTTGGGGCGGGTCAGGTGCTCGGCCTGATGTACACCTGGTTCGCCTTGCACGGCATGAACGTGGCCGGCGGCGGGATCGGTTACGGCCGGGAAAAGGGGGAGGTCCGGGACGGCCCGGGCGGTTCGCCCGGTGTGACGGCCCTGGATGAGGCCCGGTCAGTGGGCCGGAACGTGGCCCGGACCATACAGCGCATGGGCGGCTGACGATGAAAAGCGGCCTGGCCGATGAGAACATCTGTGCTCTGGTGAAAATCCTGGATGCTTGAATCTTTGAAGAGGCCTTTCTCCACAAGATGTCCGAACAGACTCTAATTACCCGGATGGTCCCGGTATCTCGTTCGGTCGATGTGGCTCGCATCGTATCACCTTGCGACGATACCCAGGCCCTCATCAAAGCGCAGAGTCGAATCGCGGTTGCCAATTGCGTCTGCCGTGTCCACATGGGCCTCCTGGATCAAGGTTGCGACAAAACGATCGAGGTCTGTTTTTATTTCGGGGCCAACGGCCGGTTTTTTGTCGATTGTGGGATGGCGCGCTGGGTCGATCAGGAAGAGGCGCTGGAGATTCATGCCCGATGTGAAGCGTCCGGCCTGGTGTCTCAGCCCGATAATACGCAAAAGCCGATTGTGATGAAGCAAAAAGTATTGACTTAAGTGAAATAGCAGTATGTACTTCACCCCTTGTTAACTTTGTTGCCCCGTCTTCGGCGACCGGTTGGCCCCAATCACATGCCTGCCAGGATTTTATTTGCGCGACATCCAAAGAAAAAGGCGAGCATGAAGCCCGGTTTTGCCGGGTAGCCCAAACCTGTGAAGGTCCACCAGATGAAAAAGAGACCGTACATTTTTTACGGATGGTACATCGTGGCCGCCGGCATTGTTTCCTATGCCCTGGGATATGGAGCAAGATATTCCTTCTCTGTCATCTTTCCCTCTCTCTTGGAGGAGTTTCATTGGCCCAGAGATTTAACTGCAGGCATGCTTTCGGTTCATTTGTTTGTATACGGGCTGACAGCCCCCCTGGCCGGCCATCTGGCGGACCGGGTAGGTCCGCGAAAAACCATGGGGGTGGGCGCCCTGGTGCTGTGCCTGGGTTTGGCCGTTTCAGGGATGGGGAATCGGCTCTGGCATTTCTATCTGACCTTCGGCGTGCTCACAGGCGCCGGTCTCTGTCTTATCGGCGCGGTGCCTTTTACCACCATCATCAGAAACTGGTTTGAAAAGAAGCGGGGTCTGGCTTTTTCGATCCTGTTTTTTGGGGCCGGAGCGGCCTATGTCTGCTACCCCGGTATCGCTTTCCTTATTACACATGTAGGCTGGCGCATCACCTTCCTGACTGAATCCCTGGTAATTGCCGCTGCCGTACCAATCGTCCTATTCATTATCAAGTACCATCCCCGGGAGAAAGGATTGGCGGTAGATGGGATCCGGGAAAACCTTAAGGACGACTCCATAGAGGAAGCAGCGCCGGAAATGGTGGACCGGATCTGGGCAGCCACCGACTGGACCGTGACAACTGCCATAAAGAGGGCTCGGTTTTGGATGCTGTGCCTTACGACTTTTTCTCTGTGGGGAATTTCGCAACACATCATGGTGACCCATCATGTGGCCTTTGCCATAGACTGCGGCTATTCGAGAATTTACGCTTCCTCGGTCCTGTCGATTTTCGGGATCACCTTTGGTCTGGGATGCCTGGCGGCCATGGTTTCCGACCGGATCGGCCGTGAACTCACTTTCACCATCGGCGGCGTCATCAGTGTCTCCGGCATCACGATCCTGACCTTTATGGATGATACCTCTCAGCCATGGATGCTCTACTACTACGCCGTCGCCTTCGGCATTGGACTGGGTATGGCCACGCCCACCATCCCCGCTGCCGTCACTGATGTCTTTCAGGGACCGAAAGCAGGTGCCATCATCGGTCTCATCTGGTTCGCCTTTGCCTTGGGAGGGACTATCGGCCCATGGCTGGGGGGCTGGCTCTTTGAAGTGCGTGCTAACTATGATCTTGCTTTCGGGGTCGCCATTATGAGCGTGATAGTGTCATGCGCGGCCATGTGGCTGGCATCTCCGGGGAAGGTACGGCCGGTTCCCGGCCCCAAACGAAAAGCGTTAAAAAAACAGGATATTGACTGATCCCGGAATCAACCCACACATCTCATGATAGCCTCGATTGAGCAAGAGACTGAAATATCGCTATCCGAGCCCAAGCAGTCCCCTCAGTTCTTTGAAAAACAGCGCCCTTGCCTTGAGCCATTGCCGCCCTTCCGTGCGATCCATATTGAATCGGTCGAGATGACGAAATCGATGCGGTGCCACCTGAATGACATAGGAATTGCAGTGGCCCTGGGTCTCCCAAAACCAATGGGCGCCGCCCCATTGGATAAATTTTTCGTCGAGCCGTGATACGTCGGACAGGGCCTGATAAAACTCTCGGCCGGGGGCACTGTTCTCCAGAACCAGCGTCACATAAGCGATCTGATACAAGCCGTTTTCCGGCAATCCCGATTCCGGCTCTATTCTTTTTACCTGATTACCGTCCCCTTGTTCGATGATGTGACCGTGGCAGCTTTGAATGGTGAAGCAATAGGGTGTTTCCTTGAAGGTTTCTATAATGTCCCGGATCGGCGGGTCGATATCCGACATGCAAATCTGCTCGAGCGCATTTGCCCGTTTCTCCGAAAATCGATCATCTTCTACTAGTTCCTTAAGTTTGCAGTATGTTTCCATTGGATGCGACTCCTATTCGGCATTATGTCCATCATGCAGTAAAGTACGGAAAAAAACCATCCCAGTTGTTATAGACTCATATGAACGAAGAAGTGTGACACGATTATTATCACGTCCTGCTTTCGGAAACATCCCTCGTCTGGGTGATTGACATATTAACCCAGGACGTTCAATATGGGATAACATACTGCAAAGACAGGTCATACGTCCTCGGAGGTGTTCTAGTGGAAATAGAATACAGAGAGGGGCAAAAGAAAGACTGCCTTCGCATTGCCGAATTCATCTCCATTGCGTCGGGAGGGATCGTCGATTTTCTCTTTCAGGACCTTACGCCCGGCATCACACCCGCAGAAGCCATGGCCGGCAATCTCGCAAGGGACCGGGAACCGTATACCTTTCGTAATGCCATTGTGGCCGCGAGCGAGGGGAACCTGCTGGGCACGGCCTTGGCCTATCCTTCTATCTACCACGGCATTTCCGATGGGATGAGGTCTTTTTTCCCCGAGCAAAGGCTCAAGGTACTGGAGGAATTCTATGCGTCGCGGGTGGAACATAGCCTCTATCTCGATGCCATTGCCGTGGAAGAGGCTTTTAGGAGCCACGGCATCGGCCGCGGCCTCATTTCCCTTGTGAAAGAAAAGGCCCGGAGGCAGGGCCTCAAATCCGTCAGCCTGATCGCCCTCGCCGACAACATCCACGCGCGACACCTCTACGAACAGCTCGGATTCCATGACATGAAGCACATCCGACTCGAGTCACAGGAGCGCATCCCCCATGAGGGGGGATGCGTACTGATGAACTGCGAGGATCTGGAGACGTCCCCGTGAAAAATGAAAAAAACCATAGCGAGGAATCAAAGGGGCTGCGCCTGAAAAGCGGTGAACCGGGCCCGTCCGGATCTATTCCAGGGGAGGCGGAGGAAAGGTTCAGTGAAATTGAGGCAAGGTATAAAGCGCTTTTTGATGGGTCATCCTATTGCGTGTACATTCACGACCTCAAGGGAAGGCTTCTGGACGCGAATGATGCCGCCCTGAGACTGTTCGGGTATGAGCGTAATGAAATCAAGTCCCTGACTTTCACTTCATTGCTGGACGAAGACCAGTTGTCGGATGCCCATGAGGCTGTCGAAGAAATCAAGAAACTGGGATCAGCGAAAAAACCTAAAGAGTATCGACTGAAGACGAAAGACGGCGGTCGCGTATGGGTCGAAACCGATGCCGCCGTGCTTTACCGGCAGGGAAAGCCCTATGCGGTCCAAGGCGTTGCAAGGGATATTACGGCGCGTAAGCAGGCCGAGGCAGCTTTGAGGGAAAGTGAAAGGAAATACCGCACCCTGTTTGACGATTCCAGGGACGCCATCTATATCACAACCCGCGAAGGGATATTTCTTGCCGCAAATCCGGCATTGTTGAAGCTTTTCGGATATACCGAAAACCACCTGATGGAACAGTTCAATGTCAGGGACCTGTACGCCGATCCGCACGACCGGGAGAAATTTCAACGGAAAGTTGAGAAATACGGTTCCGTGAAAAATCATGACGTGCAGTTTCGAAAAAAGAACGGGGAAGAGATGCAGTGCCTCCTCACCGCTTCGGTACGCAGAGCCACCACGGGAGATATTCTGGGATACCAGGGAATCATCCGGGATATCACGGAACAAAAGAAGGCGGAAGAAATACTGAGAGAAAGCGAAGCACATTATCGCGCCGTAGTAGAGGCTTTTGACGGGCTGATATACATATGTTCACCGGACTTCCGGGTGGAGTTCATGAACAGGCGTTTCATCGAAAGAACAGGGTACAACGCCATCGGCGAATTGTGTTACAAGGCGCTTCACAATCTTGATGCAATCTGCCCCTGGTGTGTCAATACGCGTGTCTTTAAGGGAGAAACCGTCCGCTGGGAAGTACAGAGCCCTAAAGACCAACGATGGTGGTACGTGGTAAACACGCCGATCTATCATGAAGACGGCAGCATGTCGAAACAATCCATGATTCTTGACATCACGGATCGCAAGAAAATGGAGGAAGAACTCAAAGAGAGTTCCAAAAGGATAAAATTGTTCGCCTACTCGGTCTCGCACGATTTGAAAAACCCGGCCGTAAGCGCCTACGCATTTGCAAAGCGCCTGCGTGAACGTTATGGAGACGTCCTGGATGAGAAAGGCGGAAATTACTGCGATCGGATCATGAGGGCATCGGAACAGATCGCCGCCCTGGTCGAGCAGATCGGCGTTTTCATTAAGGCCAAGGAAGTCCCGTTGAACCTTGAAGATGTCAATTTGAAGGAAATGCTCCAGATATGCCGTGAGGAGTTTTCAACTCAACTTGAGGCCCGTCAAATAAAATGGCGGGAACCGAGGAATATCCCCCGTGTCAAGGCAGACAGGATTTCCATCTCCAGGGTCCTGAGAAACCTGGTGGACAACGCTTTGAAATATGGCGGCGATGATTTAAGCGAGATAATAATCGGATACACTGAAAAAGACGACCGCCACGTTCTTTCGGTAGCGGACAATGGTATCGGGATAAAGGCGGGGGATGCGAAACGGGTCTTCGGCATGTTTATCCGAAAAAATTCGGCGAGGGGAATTCAAGGAACAGGTTTAGGATTGGCTATTGTCAAAGAAATAGCGGAAAGGCATGGCGGTGGGGTGTGGGCGACGCCGCGGGACAAGAAAGGAATCACCTTTTATGTGTCTTTGTCAAAGGATATTACGTGATT
>JAFDKD010000199.1 GCA_019307165.1 Deltaproteobacteria bacterium
GAAAGCGGAAAACGACATTTACTTCAAATAATGTTGAATCTCAATCTCTTGATGATGCTCGTCAGACACCCATTTTCTGCTTTCAGTCTGGAAAATATTCTATCATAACGAGAAGATCAAAGCCATTATATATGCGTTGATTTTTTCTTTAAACACATCATTCCATAATCCCATAACCCAGTATTCCATCATTCCAGCATTCCAATATTCCAATTGGGGCGGAGCCCCTAAGTCCTAGGCTTTTCTGTACCCTGCTACCCACTGAAAACCCGGAAGAGCCTTTAAGGTTCAGGCAAAAGGTAAGAAAAGACCGACACCCGAATCCTTCCCTTGGCTTGCCCCTATTCTTCCTTGAATAGAAATTCGTTCAACCGGCTCGTTTCCAGATCGACGTGGACCAGTTTGTTTCTGAATATATTGCCGCGGTTCAAGAGAATCTTCACTACCTCCATGGCCTCCAGACTCGCCACCACGGCGGGCGTTATCGTAGGGACTCCCAGCACGGCCTCGGGACTGGATGCCCTGTCCAACGTCGGTTCCCGGCTCCCGTAAAGGAGGATCAATCCCTCGTCTTCCGGAAATATGGTCATCAACTGGCCCTCGAACCCTGCCAGCGCACCGTGGACCAGGGGGATGCCGAGTCCCTTTGTGCAATCCTCCAGCACGAATCGGTCCGCGACATTGTCCAGTGCATCCACCGCCACGTGGGAACCTTTCAGGATTTCGCCGGCGTTGTCGGGCGTCAGTTTCGCGACATGGGGGATGACCTCCACCCCGGGATTTACGGCGGCCACGGCCGAGACCGCGGCATCGACCTTGGGCCGCCCCATGACATCGATACTGCTCAAAGCCTGGCGGTTGAGGTTGCTCTCGTCGAACACATCATGATCCAGCACCACCAGGGTGCCGATGCCCATCCGGGCCAGCAGCAGAATTACGTGTCCGCCCAAGCCCCCGGCGCCAACGACGCCCACGCGCGACTCGGCAAGCTTCAGCTGGGCTTCCGGGGGAATGATGTCCCTGTTCCGGATGTAGCGGTGGGGGTAGATCCCGGCCGCCAGGGCTTCCCGGTACACGTCGTGGAGACGACACCCGCACGCGTCAGCGATGGGCCGGGCCTCCCGGTCGCTCAGCACGCGAAGCGCCCGTCCCGCCGGGTCTGCGAGATCGGCGGATTTTTCCGCTGCCAGGCCGCGAATCTTTTCCTGTTGGTCCGGTTTCATCGGCGCCCCCTACAGATTGAATATTGAACATTGAGTTATTGAAGATTTATGGATGCGCTGCTACGCAGTGCCACAACCAATTTTCAATTTTCAATCTTCAATTCTCAATTTCTTTGCAGTCCTGTAAGTGACTAGAGTGCCTAAAGTTAAGGAGTTTTTGACAATCAATATGATGGATGAGCGAAGCTCCTCCACCACTTTAGCTCACTCTAGCTCACTCAGAACTCTAGCTCACTTCACGGTCCGCATTTCCGCTATGGCATAGCCGGAAAACTCTGACCCCCGCTGCACGGGAGTTTCGCAGATGGAATGAACCCATGTACCAATTTTTAGACTTCCGGCGCTTTGGAGTCAAGCCGCGTTTAAAGACCCCATCTGCGTGTCCTGAACTTGCTGAAGGGCCACTCTAACAAAAAGAAGATTGAATATCGAACAAGGAATTTCCAAAGGACATGGGAATTCGTAATAATAAAAGCGGGCCGCCGTAAGGTATAAAAAAAAAGATGGGTATTCAGGTATAAGGGAGCGGTTGGAGCGAAAATTTTCTGGCAATTTTGCATATTTATTTCTACATTTTCAAGGAGTGCCGGATTATGGAAACTCGATAATATCCGCGAGGACGATCATGACATTAGAAAACATCACCGCATGGTTTGGGCAGCACCCGATTATCGGCCAGGCGCTGACGGGGGCCGGGGTCGCATTTCTTAGCCTGGCAGCTTACCTGGTAACCAAGCGATTCGTGCTGCGGGCGCTGGGCCGCCTGAGCCGGATGACAAAGACGCAAATGGACGACATTCTAATACAGAAGGTTCTCCGGCGGCGCCTTTCCTTCATCGCGGCTTTGCTTGTCGTGTACAGCCTGGCCCACCTGTTTCCACACGCCGAGGATATCATTCACCGTATCTCTCTGTCGCTCATCTTCTTGTTTGCCTTGCTGGCAGCCGGCGCCCTCTTGACCGAACTGAGCAACGCTTACCTTACCCTGGATATTTCAAAGGGCAGGCCTATCAAGGGGTATGTGCAGGTTGTCAAGCTCATCGTCTATATTGCCGGAGGCATCGTCATCTTCAGCAGTCTCATCGGCAGGTCGCCCGCGGTGCTGCTGGGCGGCTTCGGCGCCATGACCGCCGTGCTGCTGCTCATTTTCCGCGACACCATACTTTCTTTTGTGGCGAGCATTCAGATCACCTCTTACGATCTGATGCGCGTGGGGGACTGGATCGAGGTGCCTAAATACGGTGCCGACGGCGACGTTCTGGATATCTCGCTCCACACCATCAAGGTCCAGAACTGGGACAAGACATTCACGGTGATTCCCACGCACAAGGTGCTTGAAGACACCTTCAAGAACTGGCGGGGCATGCAGCAGAGCGGGGGACGGCGCATCAAGCGGGCCGTCCATATCGACCAGAACAGCATTGGGTTCTGCGACGACGAATTGATCGGCAGGTTGGCGCGCATCCAGCTGATTGCCGATTATGTGCGGCGGAAGCAGGAGGAACTGACGGTTTACAACCGTGAAAACCAGGTCGACATGGATATGCCGGCGAACGGCCGCCGGATGACCAACATCGGGACGTTTCGCGCGTATGTGGGTGCCTACCTCAGGAGCCTGGAAACCATACACCAGGGCATGACCTTCCTGGTGCGGCAGCTGGCGCCCGGCCCCAGCGGCCTCCCCATTGAAATATACGTCTTTACCAGGGACACGGCCTGGGCCACGTACGAGGCCATCCAGTCGGACATATTCGACCACATCCTGGCAGTGTTGCCGGAATTCGAACTGAGGCTTTTCCAGGACCCCACGGGGAGCGATTTCAGCCGGCTGACTGCGACATGACCATAGGAAGTGCGGGAATGGGAACGCTCGCAAAATGGAATAAATACCAGCCACTCTTTCGGCGGTCCGATCCGCTTGACCGGCCGTATCCCCTCATACACCCCATTATATTTCTCGTTCCCATTGACAATCATTAAAACCGGAAAGATATCGCCGAAAAGCACGATGATTACTGGATGTCTTTTAGCAAGCAGGCCTGAAAGGATGAAAGATAAGACCATATTCGTGGACACAGGTACATGGTTTGCCCTGGCGGACGATAGAAGAGGAGGCCGAAGACATTTTGGGAAAATATCAAGACCAGGATTTCAGTTATTCCGACGCAGTTAGTTTTGCCGTCATGAAGCGGCATGAAATTCACTTGGCTTTTTCCTTCGACCACCATTTTATGACCGCAGGATTCAAAATCATCCCATAACTCCCTTTTCAACACACGACCGATATTCCTTTCGAGCCTCACCGATCCTCTTATCAAAAACCCCAAAACATATTCAATGGCCTGCCACTCTCTATTTTTTTAATTTTAAGGACTGCCCCTCTTAATCCTCTCACTCAACGTCTTTAACAATACCCCGGTTACGGGCCCGAACACGCCACCTTTGCCTCGCGAACTCCCGCATGTCGGCCACCGTGTCGCTTTCGTCAACGATTTCAAGGCCGAGCAGCGTCTCCACGAGGTCCTCCATCGTCACAAGCCCTTCGGTGCCGCCGTATTCATTGACCGCCAGCGCAACGTGGGCGCGCTCGCGCATGAAGCGCTCGAAAAGATCCGGTAAAGGGGTGTTTTCCGGTACCAGGGGGATGGGGCGTTTCAACTCCGAAAGGCGTGTTTCTCTTTTCTGCTGCGCGGCCATAAGGAGTACGTCCGCATGAAGGACGAATCCCTTGGCGTCATCGAGATCATTGGTGTAGACGGGGACCCTGGTAAAAGAGGGGTCTCGGTGGTCTGCCAAAGCCTGGCCGACCGTGGATGTCTCTTCAAAGGCGAATATGACGGTTCTCGGCGTCATGATGTCGCGGGTCCGGACATCGCGAAAACGAAACAGATTCAATAAAATGCGGGATTCGTGCTCCGCGAAGACGCCTTCCTGGGCGCCTATCCGGGCGAGGGCCACGAATTCATCGCGGCGAATAGATGCATTTTCCCTGCCCGGCGCCATCATGCGGGTCAATCCCTGCGCGAGTTTCACCAGGGGCCACATGGCCCAGATGGTCAGGCGAAGCAGCCGCAGGACAACCGGCACAAGCCGACGCCAGTAAACGGCCCCCAGGGTCTTGGGGATGATCTCCGATATCACCAGAATCAGAAACGTCAATACGGCGGATATGACGCCCACATAGACGTCCCCGAAAACCGCGGCGGCCTGTGCGCCGGCCCCGGCCGCGCCCACGGTATGGGCGATGGTATTGAGACTCAGAATAGCGGCGAGGGGCCTGTCCACCTGGTCCTTCAGGGTCCTCAGCCTTTCCCCGTACTTCGGCCGCTTCTGCTCCATTCCCGCAACGAAGGCGGGGGTCACGCTCAACAGCACCGCCTCCATGACGGAACACAGGAAAGATACGCTTAGCGCCAATGCGACATAGAAAATGAGAAGGGTCATGGCAACAGCTCCTTATTCGGCGAAGTACTGCATGGTGGCATTCGGCAAAACAGCTACACGGGTCCCCTTTCCCTGGTCCGTCCCGATGATGTTCATCACCTCATCCCAGTCTCGCACAATTTCCTTTGAGTCGCGGAGAGTACGCATACACGCAGTTACGACATGATGATATGCCCTGATTCGACCCTTCCGATAATCACCCGATCACCTCGGAAATCCCGATATCATGAGCAAATTAATCAAGAATACCAAGGACTTTTTATACCCTAGCGGATTTGCAGTCAAGGCTTTGTCCATTTCCGCCGGAGTCCTGAATTTACTGAGCGGTTCATGCGGATCAGACCGCCCGTACACGATGAGAGGGTAGGCGTTTTAACACACATTCCCCGTTTCGTCCCAATCCGATCGGCTTGTCCCTCCTGGATGCCCTTGACATTAAGGGGACCGTGATTCACGTTAAGGGCCTCGACATGCCGGACAGGGCCCCGATCCTGGACATCAAACCGGAGACATGGCCCTGGGAGAAGTGAACAATTCTCACAAGCCGGCGATTGTCTTGAGCAATCGGCAGGGTTGTGCATGTGTCACAGAAATGACGCAAGTGAATAAAAGGAGGAGAACGTGGCGATCAAGACGGAAAAGGAATACCGGGAACGCATAGCCAAACTTCGACCCAATCTGTTTTTCGGCGGAAAGAAAGTTAAAAGGCTGGAAGACCATCCGATCAGCAAGGGGGTCATTGATGCAACGGCGCGTGTCTACGAACTGACCACGGACCCTGAATATGCGGACATTATGACGGCCACGTCACATTTGACCGGCGAACCCATCAGCCGGGCCCTGCATATTCACCAGAGCAAGGACGACCTTTTTAAACGCCTGGAAATGGCCCGGTTGAGCAGCCAGAAACTCGGGACATGCAACTACCGGTGTCCGGGAAATGAGATGCTGCCCTCCCTGGCGGCCACCACCTGGGAGATCGACCGCGACAAGGGAACGGCGTATCACGAGCGCTTCAACGAATATATGCGTTACGCCCAGGAAAACGATCTGGTGGTCAGCGGGTCCGTTACCGATCCGAAGGGGGATCGCAGCAAAAGACCCCTTGAGCAGGACCCTGATTTCTACGTACATGTGGTGGAAAAAAGGGGCGACGGAATTGTGGTCAACGGCGCTAAACAGCATGCCACCGGCGCCTATGCCGCCGACGAGACCCTGGTGTTGCCCGGCATATCCTCTAAAAAAGGCGAGGAAGACTATGCGCTGGCGTTTGTCATCCCCAACGGCGCTTCCGGCGTAACCTATGTGGGACAGTACAACGCGTTCAGTGTGGAACGGGAATATGAAACGGAGCCGCGAGTCCTGGGAAATCCGATTTACGGGCAGCGGGAGACGTGCCTCATTGTTTTCGATAATGTTTTTGTCCCCTGGGAACGGGTTTTCATGTGCGGCGAGGTGGAATACACCCAGAAATTTATCACCCGCTTCGCCAAAACCCATCGCATGAACTGCGGCGGCGCCTGCAAGGT
>JAFDKD010000200.1 GCA_019307165.1 Deltaproteobacteria bacterium
CGCCTTTTGTTCGGCGGTGATCATGTTCCTGATATCGATTACCCAGGATGCTCGACTCCACAACATCCTGTTCTGGCTCATGGGGGACCTTTCCATGACCGATCTCGGGGAGGTGGGTATTCTCAGCCTTTCCGTGCTTCCCTGCTTCATTCTCATTTTCTGGCTGTCCAACACCATGAACCTGTTGCTTTTGGGCAGGGAAATGGCGCACACCATGGGGGTGAATACCCGGGTGGTGACGTTCGCGCTCCTTGTGGTGACCTCGTTCATGGTAAGCGCCACCGTATGCCATTGCGGGCTTGTGGGATTTGTCGGCCTGGTCATGCCCCACCTCCTGCGGCTGCTGCTGGGGCCGGATCATCGGGTCCTGGTCCCGGCCTGTGTCCTGGGCGGCGCCGCGTACATGGTCGCATGCGATCTACTGGCCAGGGTGCTCCCGGAGCAGGGTGAAATGCCGGCGGGTGTGGTGACGGCGCTGATCGGCGCGCCCCTTTTCATTTATCTGCTCAGAAGGACCAGAAAATGACCGAAGCCATCAAGGTCGAGGCACTTGGCTACGCCTACGGTGACCAATCGGTCCTGACCGATTTGACCTTCGCGGTCCAACTGGGCGGGTTTTTCATCATTATCGGGCCCAACGGTTCGGGTAAGACCACCCTCATGCGGGCGATTTCGGGCATTATTCGGCCGGACACCGGCGGGGTTCGCGTGATGGGGCGGTCCATCCGAACCTATGGAAGAAAGCGGCTGGCAAGGACCATTGCCCTCGTGCCGCAAATTACCACCGTGTATTTTCCCTTTACGGTCATGGAGACGGTCCTCATGGGCCGTTCCCCCCATTTGGGAGTGCTGGGATTCGAGCGGGAGGAGGACTTCGAGACAGCGGAAAAGGCCATGACCTTTACCGGGATCAATGACCTGGCCGGCCGCAAGCTGGATCAATTGAGCGGCGGGGAACTTCAACGGGTGTTCATTGCCAGGGCCATATGCCAGACGCCGGAAATTATTTTACTGGATGAACCCACGGCATCACTGGACCTGAGGCATCAGGTCCGCATCATGGACCTGATGGAACAACTGAAAGAGGAACGGGGTGTCACGGTGGTCATGGTATCGCACGACGTGAACCTGGCAGCCATGTACGGGGACCGTCTGCTGTTGCTGAAGGAAGGCAGGGCCGTTACCCTGGGCACGCCGGATCAGGTACTCACGTTCGAGCAACTGGAGGAGGCATACGGTTGCACCCTGGTGGTGGACCGGAGCCCTCTGGGGGACTATCCCCGGGTGAGCCCGGTCCCGCGAAAGGTGTTTGAAAAGAGCCGCGTGGATTGAGGAGGCGCAGGCCCGTTTTGTAACTGAGAATATTGAATATCGACTAACGAATATCGAATGATGAAGTAAGGGCTACACGTCTTGCAGTAATGCGTCGGCCGGATTTTCTCCAGGCCTTCAAGAGACTAGTGCGTAACGGCACGACCCTTGGACATTCGACATTCCTTGTTCGATATTCGATATTCTCTTTTCTTTGTCCCGATGCCATAAAAAATTTCCTTGACATACGTCTTTATTCAGCCTACATACTGGTTATTCAGGCGCCTTAAAGGCTTAAAAGGGAATCCTGTGTGAATCAGGGACGGGCCCGGCGCTGTAATCGGGGACGAAAGCCGCACTACGCCACTGTTAGGCAGATGCTGAATGGGAAGGCGCGGCCGGTAGGTTGATCCGAGAGTCAGAAGACCTGCCTGAATACCCGGCGTTGCCTTCGCGGACCAAGGACGCCAGTTGGATCTTGAGGATAAAACAGGGACATCCCCGGATCGAATCTTTTCGGTCCGGGGATTTTTTTGTCTCCGGACCCGGAAAATTGAGGAAACGCGGGAAAGGAGAAGAGAAAATGAAGCAATTGCTAATTGGCGTCATGGCGTTGATCCTGTTGGCTGTCCCCTTGTATTCAACGGCCCGGGATGAGGAAAATGATGGAAACGTCACAGAATTGGGCGAAGTGGTGGTGACGGCCACGCGCACCGAGACCCCCCTCGGAAAGGTGGGCGGGAGCGCGGTGAGCGTGGTTACACAGGAGGACATTGAAGCCAAGAAACAGTCAACGGTGGAAGAAGTGCTCAGGGCCGTACCCGGCCTGGATGTGAGGTCCAACGGTGGCCCGGGGACCCAGACCGCCATCTCATTGCGAGGCGCACCGTCAAAGAACACACTGATCCTCATTGACGGGATCATGGTAAACGATCCCTCCAGTACAAACCGTGGGGCCAACCTTGCCAATATTACTGTGGACAACATCGAGCGTGTGGAGGTGGTGCGGGGGCCCCAGAGCGTCCTATACGGCAGCAATGCCACGGCCGGCGTGGTCAATATCATCACTAAAAAAGGGAGGGGAAAGCCGGCGGTGGCCGGAAGCATCGAAGGCGGTTCATACGGCACGTGGAAGTTCACCGCGGATGCCTACGGCGAACTCAAGGAGAAACTGAATTTCTCGTTAAGCGCCGGCAGGATCGACTCGGACGGGTTTTCCATCGCGAACAACGACAACCCGGATATCCCGCATAACGGAAACACATCGGAAAAAGACGGCTGGGAGAATACGACGTTTTCGGGAAAGGTGGGGCTCGACATAACCCCGGATGCCGACGTCAATCTGGTCTTTCGCAAGGTCAAGTCGCAAATTGACATGGACGAGTTCGATTTCATGGGAGGCTATACCGGCGACCGATTCGTTACGGATCCCGTGACATGGATGCAGGTCCCCGATCCCAACGGCCTCAAAGACGGGCGTATCGACACCGATGAAAGCTACGTCAAGATGAATGTCCACAATTATTTTTTCGAACGGTTTTTCGAGTCGAATTTCTACGGCCAGAGTTCGGACCTGAGCCGCGAGGGAACGGATCAGGACGGCGAGTTCAGCTATTCCTACAACGGCAAGAGTTGGGAAGTCGGCTGGCAGGGCGGGCTCAATTTTCAAGACATCAATGTCCTTTCTTTCGGCGGCGCCTACTTCAAGGAAGAGATGGCAAGCGGCGGCTATTCGCCCTTAAACGCCGATGCCCGCATCGGCAGTCTGTGGTTACAGGACCAGCTGTTTCTGTGGGACAGCCTGTCCATGGTGGCGGGCCTCAGGTATGACGATCACAGCCAGTTCGGAAGCGAACCGACCTGGCGAATCGCGCCGTCCTACACCTTCAACCGGACCGGCACGACGTTAAAGGGCAGCTATGGCACGGGATTTCGTGCCCCTTCCCTGTTTGAGCTTTATTCTGAATATGGCAACCCGGACCTGGAGGCCGAAAAGAGCAAGGGTTGGGATGCGGGCGTGGAGCAAGACCTTATGAAAGGGCGGCTCGTCGTAGGGGCGACCTATTTCAACATGACCTTTACCGATCGCATCGATTGGGACCCGAACCTGTCGATTCCGGGCAACCCGTTTCCCGGCGGATACAATCAACTGAAAGGGGACACGGACACCAGCGGCGTGGAGGCGTTTGTGCGGTGGAGCCCCATGACCGACTTGACATTAACGGGCAACTATACATACACGGACAGTGAGGATCCGGATGGTCAGGTGCTGGAACTCGTACCCAAGCACAAGGTGTATATGAATGCCAGGTACCGGCTTTTCGACAAAGCCCTGTTCAATGTGGACGTCTATTGGGTGGATGAGCGCCGGGCCTATGAAGGTTCAGCGGACAAATACGGGAACACCGTTGAAAAGCTGGATGCCTACTGGCTGGTCAATCTGTCGGCCTCTTATGACATTAACGAATATCTCCAGATCTACGGACGCATCGACAATCTGTTTGACGAATTCTATGAAGAGACGTGGAGTTACGCCACACCAGGCATTTCCGGATACCTGGGGCTCAAAGTTCGCTTCGGGTCATAGAATCGAGGCCCCGCCTCGCTTCTATATAAGGAGGGTATAAGATTTGAGAGTGCCAATCAAAGTTCTTTGTAGGGTCTTTATCAGGGTCGCCCTGACGGTTATGGCCGTGTCCTGGGCCACGACCTCCGTCTGGGGCTATCCGCTCGCCTTTACCGATTCTGCGGGCAACGAGATCACTATTGAGAAACGGCCCGAACGGGTGGTTTCACTCATCCCCGGCGTCACCGAGACCCTGTTCAAACTGGGGGCGGGAGACGCCCTGGCAGGCATCACCTATCACAGCACCTATCCCGCGGAGACGGCGGAGAAGACGGTTGTGGGCGGTTTTTTTTCGCCTTCCCTGGAAAAAATAGAAACAGTGAACCCGGATATGATTTTCGTAAGCAGCCTTCACGATGCCGTGGCCGAACGTTTTGCCTCAGAGAATTGCATTGTCGTACGACTTGAAGGCCGGGCCATGGCGGACGGGTTCGGGCGCATCGAACTGCTGGGCCGCATATTCGACAGGGAAAAGGAAGCCGGGAGCCTATTGGCGGAGATCAGGCGTCAGCTTGAGGTCATCGAAAAAAAGACGGCCAAAATACCGCCAAAGCGCCGCAATCGGGTTATCCGGCTCATGGCGCACGATCCATTGACCGTACCGGGAGACGATTCGTTTCAGAATGCATTGATCAGGGCGGCCGGGGGAATCCCCCCCCGGTTCGGCAGAAACGGCAATATCATCGGGCTCAGCCTGAAGGAATGGCAGGCCTTCAACCCCCAAGTGATCTACGGATGCGGCAAAGGGCGGAAGGCTGCCCTGAGATTTCTGAACCGCCCGGGATGGAAAGAGGTGGATGCCGTCCGGAACGGGAAGATTTTTTACTTCCCCTGCAATCTGACGTGCAGGGCCTCGGTCAATACGGGCAATTTCGTGTCGTGGCTGGCGGCAAGGGTCTATGCAGGAGAATTTTCGAACAAAGCAGACCAGGTCCTGACCCAGGGGGTTTTCAGGTCCGAATCGGTCAAGCTGGATCTGGGTTATGTGAAACAGGCGCAAATTCTATACGAAACCATGGATGATTTTCTGAACAAGAGTTTTGTAATCGACTTTACCGAGCCCGTGTCCGTCCTTTCCACTCTGGAAGGTCCGAGAGACGGAATCCGTTCGGTGGGGAACCATTACACGCCGCCCCCGTGCTGGGGCATGGGTCATGATGAGGGCTTGCAAGCGAAGCTGAAGCGAATCTGTCAGACGGTCGGCAGACCGGCGGAAAACACCGCATTCCTTTACACGGGCGCGGACATGGACCATCTGGTCATAAGGGAGGAAAAATTTCGCGACATGAAAGTGCTGGTCCTGGCCACCGCGGGCGTGAGTTCCAATGCCGTTCGCATGTCCAGGGACAAGGGGAGGTATTACGAGCCGGGCACCATCAATATCATTGTCCTTCCCAATATGCGGCTCTCCTCCCGCGCCATGGCCAGGGCCGTTATTTCGGCAACCGAGGCCAAGACCGCCGCACTGGCGGATCTGGATATCCGAAGCAGTGAAAACCCGCGGTTTTATCAGGCAACGGGCACGGGGACGGACAACATCATCGTGGCCGAGGGAAGGGGGGTGAGCATTGAGAATGCGGGAGGCCATTCCAAAATGGGCGAGTTGATCGCCAGGGCCGTGTACGAGGCGGTACAGGAAGCCATCGCCCGGCAAACCGGCATCGTTGCCGACCGGCACGTGTTTCAACGCCTGGAGGAAAGAAACATCAGTGTGTTCGGGTTTATTTCCGAGGACGAGTGCGAGTGCGGTATTGTGAAATCGGACCTGATGGCACCGCTGGAAGGGGTGCTCATGGACCCGCGCTACGCGGCTATTGTGAAAACGGCCATGGCCCTGAGCGACGACCATGAAAGCGGCTTGATAACGGATGTCAGCGGATTCGAGGCATGGGGCAGGCGGACGGCGGAGGAGATCGCGGGGAAAAAAATTAAAAGGATGAACGACCTTGTGGCGTATGACAACATGCCGCGGGTGCTGGATGCCGCGCTCAACGCGCTGCTGAACGGCATTTATTACCGTATGCTCGATGACTGATCGAGAACCACGGATGACACGGATATCACGGATAAAGCCTTTTTCTGACCATATTCCGACATTCGGAGGCTTGGGCTGTCACTCCGTCGGTAGGAGCGGGACAGATAGGCTGAGGTTAAGGCTAAGGTTGAGGAAAAGAAAGGTTAAGGCTGAGGTTAAGGTTGAGAAATAAATCGAATCATTTCTTCATCTTTTTCTCGACCTCAACCTGAACCT
>JAFDKD010000926.1 GCA_019307165.1 Deltaproteobacteria bacterium
GCCGTGGCAAGCAGTGTTCAGGTGTCAATAGGAATAATAGACTTCGACGCCGCTGTGTGTTGCTGAAATTGCCCCCACTTGATTTTCCAGCGTTTGCCTAAAACAAATCCTTTCCTGACACCTGACACCTAATGGGTGCATCACTTACAGGACTTTGACATTGCACGGCCCCCTATGGGGGCGGCCTCAAAGCCGGGCGTGCCGCGGCGAAGTCCCGCTATCAGCGGGATGAAGCCGGGTCCTATGGGCCCGGATCTTTACCTTCGACTCTCTGAGAACTGATCAATGATCACGGACCACTGCTCAATGTTCACTGCTCACTGTCCAATCTTCACTGCTCACTGCTCACTGTTCAATGTCCAATGCCTCACCCTCCCCAATCCTCCATCATCTCTTGAAAGGCCAGTTCCCCGCCCCTGAATACGCCTGTAAAACCGCCGCCGGGGGAACCCCAGGCGCTCGCCAGATAAAGCCCCTTGATCGGGGTTCTGTTTTCGATTCGGTTCATAAAGGCATTGTCCATGGACTGCTCAAATCCATATATGGCCCCTTCCGGATTTCGGGTGTAGCGCCGGTTCGTCAGGGGCGTGGCCGCTTCCCTGACTTCGATCATGGATGAGAGGCCGGGAATTACCTGCTTCTCGGCTTTTTTGATGAGGACGTCCGCCCACCGCTCTTTTTCCCTGCGATATGCGTTTTTCCGGCCTGCCCCGTAATCGTCTTCAAAACGCTTCCACGGTTGGTATCCGCACAGGAACAGGAGCATCAGTGTGGAGGTGCCGGGCTGCGAATAGCCTTCGAAGACATTGTCATAGATGCTGACGCTGAAAGAGCCCTTTTCGATATCCCCCGCCATGCCGGCGGCATAGTCGGCCTCCGGGCCCCGGCCTGAGGAAACGTGGGTGCTGAAGCCGGGGATCTTTCCGCGCAGTTCCTCGTTGAGTCCCAGCCAGACAATAAAGCTGGAGATGCTGGGCCGGAAGGACTTCAACTTGTTCATGTACTCGGAGGGAAGAGCGTTTTCCGGCAGCATCTTTCCCAGGGTGGTTAATGCACTGGCATTACTCACAACGGCGCGGGCCGGCAGGGTCTCCCCTTTTGATGTCGCCACGCCCGCGACGGCCCCGTTTTTCAACTGTATCTTTTCCGCCGCGGTTTCGTACAGAATGGTTCCGCCGGCCTTCTCAACGGCCTCGGCCATCAGATAGCTCAGGTCCTGGGAGCGGTGTTTGATGTGATAGGAACCGTTCTTGAGATACCCTCCGGTGGCCGTTGCATAGTAAAACCCGGACAGCTTCGAAGGCGGGAGGCCGTAATATCCCCATAGGGCAGACAGCGTTTCCTTCAATTTCTCGTTTTGAACGTGCCTGTCCAGGAGATCGGCAAGGGTCATATTCCTCACCTTCCACATCTTGGGGTATTGAAGGGCAAGGCGAATGTAGCCTTCCGGGTTTCGCTGGGGGACCGGAATTTCCATATCCGGAGTTTTGAGGCGATATACCTCGGGAAGCTCCACCAGTTGGAGTTTGTCGAGCACTCCCACCTCGCTCAGAATACGGGCCGGCGCGTTGTCATGTATGGAAGTACCGTGCAGGGATACCTCAAAGGTGAACTTGCCCCCCGCCCTGTCAAAGGACGTGGCATAGCCGCCCGGGATCTCATGCTGCTCCAGCAGGGTAACCGGGATGCCCTGCCGGGCCAGATAGGCTGCGCAGGTGAGGCCCCCAAGCCCCGCGCCGATGACCACGGTCGGGTATTTCTCCAGCGGGCCCATTTTTGCCGCATAGGCGGATATTTTTTTCCAGTCCAGGGCGAGTGTTGCGGCGGTCATGGCGGAAACGGTAAGAAAAGACCGCCGGGTTAAAGTTTTTTTCAGCATGGCGCTACCTCCGCGCTACCTCCGGTAGAATATGTGGTCTTTTTGCATCAGGCCTTGCGTCCCGGCACGGCGGGATACACGATGTGATGCGTTTGATTCTATGAGCCGGCCGGGTCTTATACAACGGGCAAGCGACGAAAAGGAGAAAAAGGGGGGTGAGCCGGAGAAAATCGGGAACAAAAGGTCCAAACTTGTTTTCATTATGAAAAAGTTTTACTTCCCGATGAAAGGAGACCCATTATGAATATGGCAATCGGTAGTTCGGCCATTATTTTGATTGAATTTCAAAACCAATGGAAGGTTGTAAATGGGTTGAAATTGAAAAATGCGGTGGCGTGATGCCAATGCTCGGGAGCGATTAAACCCCTTAGCGGCAACGTCAGGGGGAACTCTCGCCGGATTGGTGGAATAAAGCCTGATAGTCTCTCAAGAAGTACGTAGCCATGCGCCGACTCTTCTTGCGGCGGTGAAACTTCCCCAGGCCAAGGCCCCCAGAAGTCTGTCATCTTCAATGAAGTGGGTGGTGAAAGCATTAACCACCCCTTTATCAACCTGGTATGGCGCCAGCGCGGTCAGCAGAACGAGTCGCCCAATATCTTTTGATTTCTCGTCAAACCCGTTCAGTGCTTCTTCAACCCAATGCCGACCGAGACCCGGATCCTTGCCATCCCATGCCAGCACATGTTTTTTGACGCAGTTTCGTAGGTCTTCCGGAATAAAATCCCTACCAGCCCTATCAACTACTGCCGCAAAGCGGGCAAAAGCGCCCGCTATGTTCGGCGATGTCTTCGTCCAGGCTAAATCGACAGGCAGTTCCGTGGTGGGTAGCAATTCCAAAGAAGCTCCCAATGGTTTCGGTCGATGAATTGCCCTGGAGAAAAACCAGCCTGCCGTTCTTTTGAAAAACCCCTTCAGCAAGGGGTGGTTTGATGGCAAAGGCGTTTCACTCAAGAGCACACTTGCCATCCTATTCACGTAGTGGAAGAATACGGCCGTCCCAATAATCTCCGGCGCATCATTCTGAGAGAATGGAGGCGAAAGAAGAACCTTTGCTCCGGGTGAGCGGGTTGCCGCGGCCCATTCAACTATAGACCGCACGGCCGGATCCTGGATTTTATCATCACGATGATGAATGATGGCGTCAGCAGAGTTACGTGCCGAGGTCGCATTGAGCATGATGGTATGGGCATCAACGCAGTAGGAACACCGGTTGATTCTGGAAACTGTAGCAGCCACGGCCTCTTTGATATCTCGACGAACAGTGCCCACCAGGAGCGATTCTCGACAGGCACTCCATGCACCTGCCAGCAACTCTGGAGAGGGTGAGTGAAGGGTGAAAGGTTCTACAAGAGCACCGAACTCTCTCTTTATTTGGGGGTATACTCGCGCTACCAGTCCTTCAGCAGAATTTGGCGCAACTGGTTCTATATATCTTATCGGCATAAGCTCCTTATTCCCTTTCACCTGCGCCTTAGCGAGCTTTATTAGCGCATCAATGCAACTCAGATGCTGGGCTTTGAGCCCAGGCTTAGGGCGATTATGCCTGATTTTATCTGCTGTGAAAGGCTTGCGGGACAGGGTGAATTCTCGCATATTCATGTCCGTGAATCGACCGGGCTTCCCAGAGGTCTACCGCCTGTTGCATATTCAGCCACATTTCCGGTGTGGAGTTAAACACCCTGGCCAGCCGAAAGGCAATATCAGGCGTCACCCGCCTACGCGCATTAACAATTTCGGAAACAGTTCTCCGGGAAACACCCATCAACCGGGCCAGTTGAGTCTGAGACATGCGTGTTTCCAGCAATAGGTCTTCACGGATTAACTCTCCGGGATGGGTTGGTTTTCTGATCCTATTTTCCATGATAATCCTCTAAATCTACATCAAAAACATCGACATTTTCGAAACGAAATGTGATACGCCAGTTTCCTGTCACCCTTATGCTGTATTTCCCCTTCATCTTCCCACTCAGGGGATGGAGCCTAAA
>JAFDKD010000927.1 GCA_019307165.1 Deltaproteobacteria bacterium
AGCCTCTCAAGACATTGTTGCTGCTGTAATCCCAGCTAATAGTGACCTCTTGGCCTTCAGGCAGTTGCAACCGATAGCCCCTGCCCCTGGTCAAATGAACCGTCAGCAGCATGTCCGCCTCCTTCAAGGTAACCGTAAATTCGCTGAAATCTCCCTGATAGAATACTTCCCTGATTATTCCGTGAAATTCGGTCTTCTCGGTAGGATCAGCCGGCGGTTCCCCCGACGCTTCCGGCCTAAGGCTGATAAGCTCCGGATGAACGGACACCCCGGTCACCGGATCTCCGAGACGAGCATCCGGCTCAGGGGCAAACATCCTTAGCCCTTCGGGTGTCTCAAGTTCTATCCTGCCGCCCTTTTGTGAGACGACTCTGCCAATAAAAATATTTGTAGCTCCCATGAAAGAAGCCACGAATATCGAACCGGGATTCTCATAAATGCCATCCGGAGTCCCTATCTGCAGGAAAGCGCCTTCATTCATGATACCGATTCTATCGGAAACGCTCAGGGCCTCTTTTTGGTCGTGGGTTACATTCAGGAAAGTCGTACCGACTTCGCGTTGAATACGCTTTAATTCAATCTGCATTTCCTTTCTCAATTTCCTGTCCAATGCCGCCAGCGGCTCATCCAAAAGAAGAACCGTGGGTTCCAAAATCAGGGCCCTGGCCAAGGCAACGCGCTGCTGCTGCCCACCACTCAACTGATCCGGCCGCCGGTGTTCCATACCACCCAGCGTAACAAGTTCTATCTTGTCGGCTACTTTCTTCTTAATTTCACTCTTGGGAAGTCTTCTCTCCACCAAGCCAAAGCCGATGTTTTCGGCTACTGTCATGTGGGGAAAAAGGGCATGAGTTTGAAAAACGGTATTGCAATCTCTTTTGTAGGGCGGCAATTCATTGACATTTTGACCGGCAATGAGCACATCGCCCTGGTCCTGATTTTCCAGGCCGGCCACAACCCGTAACAGTGTCGATTTACCGCAACCACTGGGACCGAGAAAGGAGAATATCTCGCCATCTCTAATTTGTAAATTGACATGATCGACCGCGGTGACACCCGGGAATTGTTTGACCACATCCCTTATTTCAAGGCAGATAGCCGGTTTTTTACCACTGCTCTGAGTATCTGTACCGCTCATGTTAAATTCTGTCCTTTCATTTTTCAGGTATTGCTTTTGCCCATCTTCTGAACAAAGTAAACCAGCACCAGTCCCAGCATGGTGATGGAGACAAAAAGGGTGCCGATGGTGTTGATCACCGGCGTCGCGCCAAATCGCAGCTGGGAAAACACATAAATGGGCAGGGTGGTGCTGCCCACCCCGGCCACGAAATAAGTGATCACGAAATCATCGAAAGACCAGGGAAAGATCAGCATGGCCGAGGCCATGATGGCCGGCAGCAGCTGCGGTCCCGTAACCCGGATGAATGTTCGCAAGGGGGTGGCCCCCAGGTCCAATGCCGCCTCTTCCCAGGACCAGTCGAATCGCTGCATGCGCCCCAGGATGATGAACACCGCCAGGGGTGAACAAAAGACGATGTGGGCAATGATGATGCTGGGGTACCCCAGGGGTATGTGTACCAATCGTGTAAAAAAGACCAAAAGGGCGCTGCCGGTAACCACCGAGGGAAACACGATGGGCAGCAGGATGGAGGTCCGCAGAAACTGTTTGCCCCTGAAATTGAGCTTGTAGAGCCCATAAGCCGTGATGGTCCCGATGAGGGTGGCGATCACCACGGTTACACCGGCAATGATCAGGCTGCGCATCAGGGCATCCCTGACCTGGTCGTTGGTAAACAGCTTTACATACCATTTGGTGGTAAACCCTTCCCAGGACGAGCCGTACTTGTTGCTGGAAAAGGAAAATACGATGATCAGGATCATCGGCGCCCACAGGAAGATCAGGGTCAGAATACTCAATACCCACAGGATTCTGGATGCGATTCCCTTCTTTTTCATAGGGCCTTCTCCAGCGCCTCTCGTCCCCCCCATTTAATGGTGAGGTATAGGATCAGGACCAGGGTCGCCGCCAGCATGATGGCCAGGCTGGAGCCCTGGGGAATGTTGCCCACTTGGGT
>JAFDKD010000928.1 GCA_019307165.1 Deltaproteobacteria bacterium
GGGCGCAGGGTCCAAGGGTTTTATGCACAGAAAACTGTGCACGTGCACAGTTTTCTGTGCAAGTTTTCGGTAGTGACGTCCGCGCCCAAACGCCGCTTCAGGCATGCCGAAAAGTTTTTCAAAAAAACTGGGAAGTCAAAATTCCGATATTTGAAAAATATGCTTGACTAGGACAGAGTCCGTCATCGGAAACCTGGCGCATTAGACATCCTTGCCGCCCGATTTCAATCCCACACAAGTATGACCGGCAAATGCGGCGCTTCTATACCAACAAGACACTCACAAACTCCTTGTATAAATCCGAACTAAAAACCTTCAAAACGTCTTTTACAACGAATTTCATAATCATGTCCCGGACCTACTTCCCCTTAAACCATCTATTCTAGTCAAGGCAAAAAACAAGCATTGAGCTAAGTGTTTTTTTATTCATGCGCAAGGCTGTTCGCAAGCGCGTAGAAAGGAGAAAACGGTATAATTCTTGCGTAGTTACATTATTTTTTCAGTCCTTAGGTTGATGCCCGAATCCCCAATTTGCCCATCGGCGAGTTCAACACAGGGCGCAGGGCGAACGGTCGGGCATGCCAATCATTAGGGAGACGTAACCATGATAGTCAACTGCGAAGAATGCGAGAAAGGGTATCGCATCTATCCGGACAGAATCAAGGGCAAACGGGCCCGTGCTAAATGCAGGGTCTGCGGAAGTATGATCATCATACAAAAGCCGGAACCCGAAGTTGCACCCGCCATGTCGGCGGTATCGACGCCGGAACCGGAATTTGAATGGTCCATGACGGATGCGACCCTGACGGACACTGAATTTGAACGTGACGGACCGTTGGGGCCGGAATTGTGGGCAGCGGCTGTGGATTCGCCCCCGCCTCCTGAGACCAAGCCCAAGGCCAAGAAGAGGCCAAAATTGAGGGTCTGGAAACCCAAGCGCAGCGGCCACCAGGGAATGGGTCTTCGAACAAAAATGTTCCTTCTTTTCTTTGTCGTCCCCATCTTTCTGGTGGCGGCGGCGGGCGCTCTCTATCTCCGGCAGCTCGGGGAACTGTCGTTTTTCCTTACCAGTGAAAGCTCGCATCTTGCCACGCAAATGGCTGAAGAACGCATCATTGAAAAGGCGAGATCAGTCGCCCAGGAAGCCAGGCTTTACCTGTTGAGTCACGATGACCTGAAAAAAGAAGACTTCAACAGGGACCCGCAGTTCAAGGCCATCTCCGTTCAAAAGGTGGGCGCCACGGGGTACACGTCGCTATTCAGAATGCCGGAAAAAAACGGCGACCCGAGAATCTGGACCCATATCAATACGGGGGTGGTGGGTGTAAAAGAATCAGATCTGGCAAGATCCTTAGGAAAACTCTTTCCTGCTTTCCAAAAAATCTACGCCGGCGTGGCAGGAGGGAACGAATCGAAAGGCTACTACGCCTGGATCGACAAGGACGGGACCGTCAGGAACAAGTTCATGGCCTGCACGCCGATCGAGGGTTTACCGTATGCCATCGCCGCCACCACTTACCTGGACGAATTCACCAATCCCATCGAAGTGATGGAAGCCCGCGCTGAAAAAACGGCGACACGGACCAGGATCATCTCTCTTTTCATCTTCGTCGGCACCCTGTTACTGATCGGGCTCACCGTTTCCATTTATGGCCACCGGTTGACCGGAAGGATCAAGACCCTCACGAAAGTCGCCGACCGAATCAGCGTGGGTGAGTTGGACACGGAAGTCGATGTCGATCTCAAGGACGAACTCGGGGACCTGGCCGAAGCGGTCACCCGCATGCAGGACAGTATTCGCCTTTCCATAGAAAGGCTGCGCAGGCGGCGATAATTTTCCCATCGTTTACGCACAGGAATCTGCGCGGTAAGAAGGTGGGAAATGGGGGCGCTGGTAAAATAAGGGCCATTCGACTCGAACAATAATGGTGTACGGATACAATCCTCCACATCCGGCATTTCCACTAACGACACTCTTCACAAAGCACAGTCCTTGTTTTTCTTGACATTAATCTCTTTTTCCCGTTTTATCGTAAGATATCGTCCTTCCAACCGATAATCTCCAGGCGGGAGG
>JAFDKD010000011.1 GCA_019307165.1 Deltaproteobacteria bacterium
GCGGCAAGACCCCGCTCCACGGGCCGCCCCATAAGGCACACGACAAGATCGCTCTTTTTTACCTGGTCTTCAACCACCAGAAAGCCGCCCACGGCCTGAAGGATGGGCCCTCGATAAAAGCTAACCATAGCATAAGCGATTAAAATCAGGAAGATAACCCATTTGGTGATGCTCGGCCGGAAACGCCCGCCTTCCGGCTCAATGGGTTTTCTTTCCATCTCATAATCGGTCTCCGGGTTGGCTCCGGTCTGTGTGTTCCCGCCGTCATAGGACGCCGTATCCTGTCCCTGCCATTGCGTTGCCCCGATATCAGGCCCCTTTTCAGATCCATTTTTCAGAAAAGACCACTGTCTGCCCATGACGCCTCCCCTATCCGCCCCCCATCCCGGGGACGATGTCATCATCTTTCACCTGCAATCCTAGTATTGTGTTCCATATTTATCTATATTAAATGCGTGCCGGATGATTGGCCGTTTTATATAGCAGGAGATTTTTTTATTGCGCCTCTGCTTAAATCCGAATATGGAACAAACAGGCGTCGAAGAAATAAATAGGCATATATCGATGAAAGTAAACTGCACGGACCATCGAAATTCAATGGAATTGCTCGGGCTTCAACTTCGATTGAAGGAGGGGATATCGGACCCCCATGAGAAGAAACAGGTTGAAGAGCGCGTTCAGGCGCTTGAGCAGGAGCTGGGGATCAACTAGCGCCCCTTCAGTCATTTATGGATAGGCGACAGTTGATGGCTAGAAGGCCTTTTGGCTGTCCAGCATCAGCGTAACCGGTCCGTCGTTGATGAGATGAACATCCATCATTTCCTGGAACCGGCCCGTTGCCACCGCCAATCCCATGCCTTTGAGAAGCCCGACAAAGCGTTCATAAAGCTCTATGGCCGTTTCCGGCCGGGCCGCATGGGCGAAGGAGGGGCGCCGGCCCTTGCGGCAATCCCCCCATAGGGTGAATTGCGATACCACCAGGGCGGCCCCGCCCATATCCAAAAGGGATCGGTTCATGAAACCCTTTTCATCGGGGAATATCCTCAGGTTGGCAATCTTGGCGGCAAGGTAGTCGGCATCCTTGTCCGTGTCCTCCTCCCCCACGCCCAGCAGGACCAGCAGGCCCGGGCCGATACGGCCCACCACCTCTCCCTTGACTTCCACGCGGCTCTCTTTTACCCTCTGGACCACCGCCCGCATATCAATCTGTTTCCTTAAAATTTAGTTCAATTAAATTTTTTCTTTGCGACCTTCGCGTGCTTTGCGAGATAATCCTCTGCCGTTGCGGATATTGGATTTCAACTGGGAAAAAACATGAAACCCAAGCTGATCCTCGTCAATCCCTGGGTCTATGACTTTGCGGCTTACGACCTCTGGTCAAAACCCCTGGGGCTGCTTTACCTTGCCGGCTACCTGAGGGCGTGCGGTTTTGACATCCGCCTCATCGACTGCCTGGACATCCACAACCCCGGCATGAAGAGCGATACCGCCGCCAGGGCGCCCCAAAGGCGATTGTACGGCACGGGAAAATTTTATCGGCAAGAGGTGCCGACACCGGCCGCGCTGAGCCATGTGCCGAGGCCCTACGCCCGGTACGGGATCACGCCGGAACTCTTCGAGCGCGAACTGGCCCAGGTTTCCCGCCCTTCGGCCGTGCTGGTCACATCCCTCATGACCTACTGGTATGATGGGGTCCGGGCGGCCATCGAGTTGATCAGGAAGGTGCATCCCGGCGTTCCCGTGTTTCTCGGGGGCAGCTACGCCCGCCTCTGCGAGTCCCATGCCGAAAAAACCTGCGGCGCGGACCGGGTGTTGACCGGAAACGGGCCCGCCGCCCTTTTGGACGCCTTTGACGACCTCGGGATCGGCGTTCCCTCCAGGCCGCCGCCCGCGCCCTTTGAGCCCTATCCCGCATTTGACCTGCTCTCGGGGCTTGACTACGTCTGCGTCTTGACCTCGGTGGGATGTCCCTACCATTGTCAATACTGCGCCAGCGGTTTCCTGAACCCCCGTTTCATCCGGCGGCCGGCGCGCGAGGCGGTAAAGGAAATCCTTTTCTGGCACCGGCGTTTCGGGGTCCGCGACATCGCCTTTTATGACGACGCCCTGCTTGCGGGAAGCGCGGACCATGCCGTGCCCTTACTGGAGGCGCTCGAGGGCCGGGGATCGAATCTCAGGTTTCACACCCCCAACGCCCTCCATGTCAAAGAGGTGACCGGAAAAATCGCACGCCTCCTCCATAGGGCAGGATTTCGCACCATACGGCTCGGCCTGGAAACGGCCGATGCAGGCCCGCACAGGGCCCTTGACGACAAGGTTTCTCCGGGGGATTTCCAAAGGGCGGTCGGTCATTTGCATGATGCGGGTTACGACAGTGCCGAGATCGGCGCCTATGTCCTGGTGGGCCTACCGGGTCAACCCGTGGATTCGGTGCTTGAAACCCTGAACTTCGTAGAAAAGGTTGGGGCCGTCCCCTACCTCTCGGAATACTCCCCCATCCCGCATACCGTATTATGGGATGAGGCCGTCCGCTGCTCCCGTTACGATCTCGTCTCGGAGCCGCTCTTTCACAACAACACCCTGCTTCCGTGCTGGGACGAGGCGCGGGCAAGGCAAATGCCCCTGCTGAAACAGCGGGTCCGCGAGATACGGCAGAAATTCCGTTGATCCCCGCTAGGCGTGCGCGTTACCCGCGGTTGATCACCGCGGCCGCGTAACCCGCGCCGAACCCGTTGTCGATGTTGACCACCGTGACCCCCGCCGCGCATGAGTTGAGCATTCCCAAAAGGGCGGCGATGCCCCCGAAACTGGCCCCATATCCCACACTGGTCGGCACGGCAATGACCGGCTTGTCGGTAAGACCGCCCACAACACTTGGCAGCGCCCCTTCCATCCCGGCCGCCACCACGATCACCGATGCCCGCCACAATCGTTCTTTGTGGGCCAGCACCCGGTGCAGGCCGCTCACGCCCACGTCATAGACCGTCTCCACCCTGTTTCCCATAAATCGCGCGGTAACGGCCGCTTCCTCGGCAACGGGGATGTCGGACGTCCCGGCGCACATCACCACGATGGTTCCCTTTCCCGATTCCTCCAAAGGGGCGCTGATCAGAGTCAGGGCGCCCGCCCTTTCGCTGTATTCGGCCTCGGGGAACCGGGCCTTAAGTTCGCCCGCTTTTTCTCCGGACAGCCGGGTCACCAGGACGTTTTCCCCCTGCGCCGCCATGCGCTCCACGATTTCGACAATGTCCGGCACGGTCTTGCCGGCCCCGAAGATCACTTCCGGCACACCCCTCCGGAGGCCGCGGTGGTGGTCGATGCAGGCAAATCCCAGGTCCTCGAAAGGCAGGTTTTTCAGGCGCTCGAGACATGCCTCCACGCTCAGGTCGCCCTTGCCGACCCTTTCCAGGAGGTTTTTTAAAACGGTTGGATCCAATTGGGCTCCGATCCTCAATTCAATTTTAAAAGCTGGTCCCTTAGGGCTGTCTCAAACCCCGCTTTGTGGAAGCTGTGGTTAGTTTGCAAGCACCAGGCTGAGGCTGAGGTTCAGGTTGAGAGATGAACAATCCGTTTCTTAACCTTAGCCTTAACCTCAACCTTTTCTTGGATTCCAATTCATCCCAAGGGCGGCTAAAAAGCTCGGTCACATGGGCCACGAACCTTTATTGCTAGTTCAGCTTTCCGGCCAGTTCCGCCACCCTTTGGCCCAGCTTTCGGGCGTTTTCACGGGTCTTTTCGTCGGGCTCACCCACGCAGGCGACCCCATAGTGTCCCGTGGCCGACATGGGATCGCCTGCGATCACCATGCCGTAGATCAACAGGGCCTGGATGATGGACATCATGGTGGTCTCTTTCCCGCCGGTGGCGTCTCCCGGGGTGGTGAATGTGGCCCCCACCTTGTCTTCCATCTTTTTACGCACGCTTACGAAGTCGTCGAACACCTTTTTCAATTCGGCCGCCATCACCCCGAAATAGACGGGCGAACCGGCAATAACGCCCGCCGCATCGACAAAATCGGCCTTGTCCACCTCGTCGGTCCGCTTCAGCACGGCCTGGGCGCCGCTCACTCCGTTCACGCCTTCCGCAATGGCCTCCGCCAGTTTTCTCGTGTTGCCGCCTTTTGAAAAATACAGGATCAGAATCTGCATGTTCGCCTCCTAGTAACAGGGATTTAAGATAGGCTATGATGATAGACAGGGCGCCGCGATAAATCAAGCCTGCCGATGTTTGCGGCGGCATGTAAAATGCCTCCCTACACCGACGGGGAATTCAGTCGCAGTAGGCCGGGAGCCTGTACGCCATGTTTTAGGCCTATTTTATACCCCGCCGAAAAACGGGTGATTAAATCCATATTTGACACGGCATGTGGCGCACTTCACTTCGAAATTCGACATTCCTTGTTCGATATTCGATATTCTCTTTTCATCTGGGCCTTGAATCCGGCCGCTCACAAAAGCCCCTTGTCCTTCAACAACGTCATGGCCCGCCGGCCGATGCCGGTGGTCTGACTGACGGCCCGGGTGAGATGGATCACGGACTCGGGCCCCACGCCCGAGTTGATCATGACCTCAGCCTGCTCCAGACGCTTTTCAACGGTTTCCCATGCATCGTCCGGGGCGATGTTCCGGGCCAGACGCACTTCATGGCCGATCATACCCACCAGCGCTTTGATTACCTGTTCCGCTCCCCGGGATTCGGAGGGATGAAGACCCCGGCCCAGTTCCAGGGCCTGGGACACCCATATGAGACCGGCCTTGATCTTCTCGCTCTGGGACAGCCCCATAATTGCCTGGTCGACTTTCATGGCTTGCTCCTTTAATCGTTTTCCACCACCATAGGACACTCGTTCCGATTCATCAAGCAAGGCGCCAAAACCGCTGGTGATCGAATTGATCATGTGCTATATTTCCAAACAGGCATTCCGGGCGATCCGCCCATACCATATCGTGAAAGGGTAAATCCAATGTACAACGCCAGTGACCTGAGAAGGAATTTAAAAATCGAGATCGACGGTGAACCGTATATCATCATTGATTTTCAGTTTTCCAAGCCGGGCAAGGGGCAGTCCCTTTATCGGTGCAAACTCAAAAACATGATTTCAGGCGTCATCTTCGACAAGACATACCGTTCGGTGGACACGTTCAAGCCGGCCTCCCTGGAAGAGCGAAGAATGCAGTACCTCTACAATCAGGACAATGAGTTTTGCTTCATGGACGTGGAAAATTACGAACAGGTATTTCTTTCCGTCGAACAGGTGGGGGACGCCGGGAATTTTATGACGGACAACCTGGAGGTGGACATCCTGCTTTTCGGGGAGCAGCCCATCGGCATCACCCTGCCCAACTTCGTTGACTTGTCGATCACCACCGCGGATCCCTGGGCCAAGGGGGATTCCGTGGCCGGCGACACCAAGCCGGTAACGGTCGAGACGGGCTATGAACTGCGGGTGCCGCCTTTTGTAGAAGAAGGTCAAAAAATCACCATTGACACGCGCACCGGGGCGTATGTCACCCGGGTCAAAGACTAAGCCTTCGAGCGAAACCGTGGGAAACCGCCCCGCCGCAAAGGACGCCCTACGGATCCGCGGGCGAATGATGCGGGCTGTCAGGCGTTTTTTTATTGAGCGGGATTATCTGGAGGTGGAAACCCCCTTCCTGATCCCGGCGCCGGCCCCGGAAACGCATATCGATGCCGTTTGCACGGAAAACGGATTTCTCCACACCTCCCCTGAACTTTGCATGAAACGCCTCCTGTCCGCCGGGCATGATCGGATATTTCAGATCTGCAAGTGCTTCCGGTCCGGCGAACGGGGCTCCCTTCACCTGCCTGAATTCACCCTCTTGGAGTGGTATCGGTCCGGGATCGATTACCTTGAACTCATGAAGGAATGCGAAGCGCTCATCCAATGGGTTGCCGGATCTCTCGGCACGGGTACACGCCTCCGCTATCAAGGCAGGGATATCGACCTGAGCAGCCCCTGGACCAGGATTTCCGTTTCCCGGGCCTTTGAGCGATTTACCGAAACGACGCCCGAATCCGCGCTCGAAGCGGGGTGTTTCGACCGGCTGATGGCCGAGGCGATCGAACCGCATCTGGGTACGGACAAGGCGACCTTCCTCTACGATTATCCTGCCGCTCTGAGCGCCCTGGCCCGCCTGAAAGCGGCGGATCAGGGCGTGGCGGAACGGTTCGAGATCTATATCGGCGGTCTGGAGTTGGCCAATGGGTTTTCCGAACTCACGGACCCCGCGGAACAGCGTGCCCGGTTTGAATTGGAACTGGAAAAAAGACGCCATGCCGGCAAAACCCTCTATCCCATGCCGGAGCCGTTCCTTGAAGACCTCCACCGGATGCCCGAGGCCGCCGGCATCGCCCTGGGCGTGGACCGGCTGACCATGCTGTTTGCCGACGCCGCCAGGGTCGACGATGTGGTCGCCTTTACGCCGGAAGCCTTGTAACCGTTTTCGGGACAAAAGGAAGGTGACAGGCCTGTAATTATTGGTTTTAATCCCATTTTGCCATTTTATTTATGCAACTAAAGGGGTTATCCCGGAAGTGCTTGCTTCATAGGGCTTCTCGCGGTATAAAGGAGGTCATGTCAGGCTCGGAAAACACGTTTATTGCGTTTCACCCTTTTGAATTTCAATGGAACCCATGGCAACCGCTACAGACTCCGCAAACCAAAAACAGCTGATTCGGCCCTCTAAGTCGGCCCGGAGAGGCATCTGTCTTGCCTGCGGCGCAACGGAACTTAAACGGGGACGGCGATACTGTTCCAAGGAATGCCGCCAGCGGATGCACTGGGTCCTCTCCCTTTCCAAAGGCCTGCTGAAAACCTTTAATGTGAGATATGCCGCCTTCTATTTCACCCCGGCCCTTGTGGTGCTGGACATGCTGCCGGTCTGGTCCAAGTGCATCTCCAGGTTCACTGTCAGGCGAACCCCGGGATTGAAGCCGTCCGAAGACCTCAAGGAGCTGGTCCTGAGCGCCGGGCAGAACTGGTATCAAATGGTGGACAACAAAAGCTCGAGAAGCCAGGCCTCCCTCACCATGGTTTCCAAAAACAACAATACGACCATCGATCCCAGGTCAGTAAAGCCCAATCAAAAGGCCAAGCCCAGGCTGTCCAGGGAGGAAAAAGGCTGCATAAAAGTCCTGAAACTCGAGTTGAAGGATCTCGCCTCCGAGGGCCACCTGAAAAAGATCCGCTCCGCTTACAAGACGCTGGCCAAGCACTATCACCCCGACGTGGGGGGGGATGAAGAGACCTTCAAGAAGTTGAACGAGGCCCATGAATACATGATGCTATGGGCGGAAAACCCCCGCTACACTTCCAAAAAAGCCCTTCACGACTGCTGGTCGTACAACAGCGGCACGAACCGCTGGTCTCCACCGCTGTAAATGCCGGTTTAATTCAGTCTTGCCAAATGGACCGCCCCTTTGTCACTCAGGGTTTTCGGCAATTAAGTACGTGTTATGGTAGTGTATAAGGGCATAGATGAAGATGATTACACCGATCATTTCCAGCATTTCTTCGGCAGAGCAAAAGAGCACATGAATCATCCCTGCCTTAGGGTAGGCCTTGATGTTTACGAGTACATCGTCGATCGCCTCCAACCCGAGGGCGCCGGAGATAAACACACCCCCGCTCAGCATAAACAACCGACGCGTTGCCGAAGGCAGGGCCTTGATGAAGCGGTTGCAGACCAGAAACAGAATGAGCACACAGATTACACCTACTGGAATCCATGCGGCAAAAAACCTTGGCTGGTAATGAAAGACATTGAAACCTTCATGGATCCCAGCCAATTCGTCGAAAGCAAGATACACAAACAGCAAGCCCAGCATAAGCCAGCAGCCACTGGATTGCCCTCGGAGTTTCGTTTTTCTGATCCCAATTATCAGCAATAGGCCCGCTGCGTATGCCAGGAGCAGGCAGGAGTAAAAGGAGGGAATATTCCACTCTTTGTTCAGGTCAAAGGTATGAATAATAGGGGGAATGGGATGCCAGCCCCGGCAGCGGCAAATAATCTGTCCGACCAGGCTCGCTGCTGCTAGAAAACCCACTACGCACAGCAGGATTTTTGTAATTCGGCTGGGGGAAGCCGGCACAAGCATACGGAAGTCTCCTCTTGCAGCCGCTGAAAGGTTCTCCCCAATCTGTTTTGAGCCATTAACACGCGTTCTAAAGATGCAAGGCCCCGGCATACGGGTGTTTTTCAATTTTTCCGTATGCCAGAATCATCAATTCCAGCCCGGGAATATCTGAAAAATCAATCTTTCGGCCCGGTCTTTTCTTTGGCGCTTCTCATCCGCCTGGCGATTTCCTTTTCAAACCCCCGCGGTGTAGGCCGGTAGAAGCTGCGGGTTTTCAACCCGTCGGGCAGGTATGTCTGCGCCACCCTGGCCCCGGGGTAGTTGTGAGGATAGCGGTAGCCCTTGCCGTAACCCAGGTCTTTCATCAGCCGGGTGGAAGGGTTCCGGATGTGCAGCGGGACCTGCCTCGCCCCCGTTTTCCCGATCTCCGCCTTCACCGATTTCTCGGCCAGGTAAAGTGCGTTGCTCTTGGGCGCGGAGGCCAGGTAGACGGCGGCCTCGGCCAGCGCCAGTTCGGCCTCCGGCGGCCCCACCTTCCGCCAGGCCTCAAAGGCCGCCAAGGCGACCTGAAGGGCGTTCGGATCGGCCAGCCCCACGTCCTCGGTGGCAAACCGAATCATCCGACGGCCGATGAACAGAGGGTCCTCTCCCGCCGTCAGCATCCTGTAAAGCCAGTAAAGCGATGCATTGACATCCCCGCCACGAAGGCTTTTGTGGAGCGCCGAGATCAGATTGTAGTGCTCTTCCCCATCCTTGTCATAGGGAAGCGCCTTTTTACTGAGCGCGTTTTCAACGTCTTCCAGGTCGATGCCGGAGGGCGCCTTGCCGTCCGAGGCATACGCTGCCGCCGCCTCCAGGTTGTTTAGGGCCACGCGGGCATCTCCACCCGATAGGGCGACCATATGATTCATGGCTTCCGGAGTAATCTGAAGACCCCGATTTCCCAGGCCCCGTTCTTCGTCCTGAACGGCCCGTTCCAATATGGTCCGGATTTCCGTTTCGCCCAGGGCATTCAGCGTCATCACCCTGGCCCTGGAAAGCAGCGGCGAGATCACTTCAAAAGAAGGGTTCTGCGTGGTGGCCCCGACCAGGACAATGAGACCGTTTTCCACATGGGGCAGGAATGCGTCCTGTTGCGCCTTGTTGAAGCGATGAATTTCGTCCACGAAAAGGAGTGTGGATTTGCCTGAAAGAGCCTGTTCCCTGTCCGCCGCTTCGATAACGTGCCTCAGGTCCTTCACACCCGACGTGACCGCCGAAAACGTCCGGTAAGGCAGCCCCGCGTGCATGCCCATGAGCCTGGCAAGGGTGGTTTTGCCGCTTCCCGGGGGTCCCCAGAAGATGACCGAAAAAGGGCGTTTGGCGCCGAGGGCCCTGGTCAGAAAGCCGTCTCCACCGAGAAGGTGCGCCTGCCCGACCACCTCGTCCAGACTTCGGGGACGCATCCTTTCTGCCAGGGGCGCCGCGGCATGTCCCTCAGGCGGCTTCATGACGGCGCCCCCTTCTCCAGGGTCTGTCGAACCTGTTTCAGAAGCAGTTCCATATTCAAAGGCGTTGTGAAGACCATGTCGGCCCCGCAGCCGTCGGCGGCCTTTCGTCCGCCCAGCAACGCCACCGGCATATTCCGCCGCAGCGTCCTGATCCTGGAGACGATCTCAACGGTCCGGTCCGGATCCGAATCGGCGCCGAGAAAAACCATATCATACGCACGCTTCCTCAACAGGTTGAGGCCCTCTGCAACGGCGGCGGAACCGACAACCGCACCCTTGTCTCGCAGGCACCGGACAAGAAGGTCCCGGGCGATGCTCTCATCCGCAACAATCAGGAGGCGCGCATCCTTGATTCGTTTCCTGGGGAATTTCACGCTCTGATCGCTCGGCGGTGGGGAATGCGTGACCGGGAAACGGATGATGAACGTCGTTCCCCTTTCTTTGTGGTTCAATACCTCGATTTCCCCTCTGTTTTGAGATATGGCGGCCTGTGCCAGACTCAAACCCAAACCGAGCCTCATTTCTTGCCGGGTGGTGAAAAACGGATCGAATATCCTGTCCTGCATGTCCTCCGGGATCCCGGCGCCGTTGTCCTGAATGTAGACCTCCGCAACACCGGAACTCATCTCCGTGCTCACGTAGATCTCCCCGGTTCCCGGAAGGGCATCCACGGCATTTCGAATCATGTAGGAAATGGCATTCCCGATTTCTTCGGGATGACCCTTTACGGCCGATAAGTTCCTCAGATAAGTCCTGATCTGGATATCGCCCTTTCTTTTTACGACCCCGTCGTCAAGGCTTTTCCGCACGTCGGATACCGAATCCCGCACCACCTCTTTGAGGTCCATGACAACCACCTTTGACGCATCGACGCGGCGCGTTCCCAGCACCTCCAGCTGACGGGCGATGGTATCCAGTGCCCTTTTCGCTTTCGCCACTTTGTTGGCCCATTTGCCCGGACTCCCCTCGAGGGCGGCGGCGACCGTGACCTTCGAATCGGGAAGCCCTTCAAGCAGTTTCCGGCATCGGCGGAATTCGAGGTTGAGCCCTGCAGCCATGCGGGTCACGACCTCCATTTTCTGCGCCAGAATGGTTTTCCGCTCTCTCCGCCTGCGACGCCCCACCGGCAGGAGCGAGACCAGATAGGCCCTTTTCCCTCGATACTTGATTTGGTTTACCCGGACCTCGCACCGGACCGAACGGCCCCCTTTGGCGATCATGTACGTATCGTAGATCTTGGGCGTCTGCCCGCCGGAGAGCCGCTTTTTATGAAGCGCGCTCACAAACTCCAGGGAATCGGGATGGACGAACTCGGTAAAAGGCCGGCCGAGAATCCGCTCCTCCCCGTATCCCAATTGCGCCTTGACCGCGTCGTTGACATAAAGCAGGTTGCCGTCCTGGACCAGGACCAGGCCGCCGGGTACGTTGGCGAGCAGGCCATGAACTTCCCGCAGGTCTTTCTGAAACGACCTGTTTTCGACCTTGAGCGCGGCCATTTCTTCTCTGAGCTTCCGGCCCTGTGCCCGGCCTTTTTCAAGCCGGGCCTCCCATGTCCGCTTTTCCCTATCGTTCATAACATCCTCGTCTGCGCATCCCGGAAACAACTCATCGTTTACGGGTTGTTGCCCAAATCCCAAATGACCCTTCGACAAGCTCAGGGCGAACGGTCGCTTGTTGAAATTACTGAGCTTTTCCGTTCATGCTGAGCCTGTCGAAGCATAGAAACGATTTGGGCAACGGTCTGTTTATAGTTAAAAACGGAACTGAGGAACGAGGGGACGGTGAACCTCATTTTCAATCCGCAACCCGCAACTTGCAACACGCAACACACATCAAAAATCCCGCTTGATGAACATTTGGATTTACCGTATCATAGGACTTGCCATCGTACAACACAGCAGCCATCCCCCTGATCACCATCAAGGCGCCGTCTGCTTTGTTGCCTTCGGTCGCTCCTCCCCCGGCTTTCGCCGGGGCAGGCTCTGCGACGTAAACACAGGGCACAAGGCGCAAGGCAATTGATTTATCCGGGTTGAAGAAAGGCGGGGTTTTTCCCTGAGCCTTAAGCCTTGAGCCATTTGCCGTTTTTGTACGCCTCAGTCGTCGCTTCTCGGCGCCTCTGCTTGCATCCCGCGTCTTTCCAGCGGGGACACGGCGACTTGCCGGTGATCAGGAGTGTCCCGGATACACCCGGTGAAAAAGCCGAGTGAGAATTAGGCAGTGGGTTTGGGCATCCCCCGAATCCAGGATTTTTTTGTCAGCCAAATGAGGATAGCGTGAACCAACAGTCTCCATTTGTCCATCTTCATGTCCACACCGAATTCAGCCTCCTGGACGGGGCGATCCGGGTGAAAAGCATGCTTGAAAAGGCCGCCCGTCTGGGGATGAACAGCGTCGCCATTACCGATCACGGCAACATGTTCGGGGCCGTACAGTTTTACGCCGAGGCTTCAAAGCAAGGGATCAAGCCCATCATCGGATGTGAAATCTACGTGGCCCCCGGCAACAGGCAGGACCGATCTCCCTCGCCTGACGGCAGCCCCAATGCCTTCCATCTTATCCTTCTGGCAATGAACGAGGAAGGCTACAGGAACCTGAGCCGGATGGTCACATTGGGAAACCTGGAAGGGTTTTATTATCACCCGCGGGTGGACATGGAACTGCTGAAGGCCCACAACCAGGGACTTATAGCGATGTCCGCGTGTCTCAAGGGCATCGTCCCGTACCACATCAACGCCGGCCGGATGGACACGGCCCGGCAAAAAGCCGAGGAACTGGCTTCCATTTTTGACCGGGACCGATTCTATTTTGAAGTCCAGGCCAACAAAATGAAGGAACAGGCCCGCGTAAACCAGGGACTGAGGGAGTTGGGCGGGCAACTCTCCGTACCCCTTGTGGCCACCAATGACTGCCACTACCTGGACCGTGAGGACGCGGAAGCCCATGACGTGCTCGTCTGCATTCAGACGGGGAAAACGGTGGATGACGAAAAGCGGATGAAGTTTTCCTCGGATGAATTCTACTTCAAGACAAGGGAGGAAATGGCCTCCGCGCTGGCGGGATTTGAAGACGCCATTGACAACACGGCCCTGGTAGCGGACCGATGTCACTATGACATGGAATTCGGCAATTACAAGTACCCGGTCTTTCATGTCCCCGAGAATAGCAGCCTCGAAGATATCCTGACCGAGGAAGCGGAAAAGGGTCTGACGCGCCGGCTCGCCCAAAAGGCCGATGAGGAGGGCCCGGTCTCCCCTGAAGTGGAGAAGGATTACCGCGACCGGCTTCAATACGAACTCGGCATCATTCACGACATGGGTTTTTCGGGCTACTTTCTCATTGTGGCCGATTTCATCGAATACGCCCGCGGCGCCGACATACCGGTCGGCCCCGGCCGGGGTTCGGCCGCGGGCTCGCTTGTCGCCTATTGCCAGGCCATTACCAACATCGACCCCATCAAATACGGTCTTATTTTCGAGCGGTTCCTCAATCCCCAGCGAATCAGCATGCCGGATATCGATATCGACTTCTGCATTGAAGGGAGGGATGACGTCATCCGGTATGTGGCTGAAAAATACGGTCGAAAGAACGTGGCCCAGATCATCACCTTCGGCACCATGAAGGCCAGGGGCGCCATCCGCGATGTGGGCCGGGCCCTCAGCATTCCCCTGAATGATGTAGACCGCATCGCCAAGCTGGTGCCGGAAGGACCCAAAGTTCAGCTCGACAAGGCCATCGAAGAAGAGCCGGACCTCAAAAAGCTGGAGCAAGGGAATGAGACCGAAAGTCGCCTCTTGAGAATATCCCGCTCTCTGGAAGGGCTTTCCCGGCACGCGTCAACCCATGCTTCCGGCGTCGTCATTTCCGACAGGCCGCTGCTTGAATATCTTCCCCTTTACAAGATCAAGGGGACCAAGGATGAGATCATGACCCAGTTCACCATGGACCAGGTCGAAAAGCTGGGTCTCATCAAATTCGATTTCCTGGGCCTGAAGACCCTGACGGTCATCAAAAAGGCCCTCAAACTCATCCGGGAAACAGGCGGCGCGGATGTGGACGTGGATGCCATCCCCCTTGACGACAGGGCAACCTACCAGCTTTGCAGCGAGGGACGGACCACAGGGGTATTTCAGCTGGAAAGTTCAGGCATGAAAGAACTCCTGAGAAAATTGAGGCCCGAAGTCTTTGAAGACATAGTGGCCCTTGTGGCCCTTTACAGACCGGGCCCCCTGGGCAGCAATATGGTGGAGGAATTTATCGCGGGCAAGCACGACAAATCCAAAATCAAATACGCCCTTCCACAGCTGGAACCGATACTCAATGAAACCTACGGCATCATCCTTTATCAGGAACAGGTTATGAAAATAGCCCAGATCCTGGCCGAATATTCCCTGGCCGAGGCGGATGAACTCAGAAAGGCCATCGGGAAAAAGAAAACGGAAGTGATGGCCGCGCACCGGGTGCGGTTTGTGGAAGGCTCCGTCAAAAACAAGATTGACAAGGCCGTTGCTGAAAAGCTCTTCATGCTGATCGACAAGTTCGGCGGATACGGGTTCAACAAATCCCATTCCGCCGCCTATGCCATGATCGCCTATCAGACCGCCTATCTCAAGGCCCACTATCCGGTGCAGTTCATGGCCGCCCTGCTGACCCAGGATATGGGCATCCAGGACAAAACCATCAAGAACCTGGCGGAATGCCGCGAAATGGGCATCCGGATTTTGCCGCCCGATGTCAACGAGAGCCGGGCCGTCTTTTCGGTGGTGGAAGGCAACATTCGATTCGGTCTGGCCGCGGTCAAGAACGTGGGCCTCAAGGCAGTCGAATCCATGATTGAGGAGCGGGACGCCAACGGGCCCTATGTTGACCTGCTCGATTTCTGCAAACGGGTGGAAGGGGCCAAGGTGAACCGCCGGGTAATGGAGGGGCTGATCGAGTGCGGGGCATTCGATTTCACGGACATTTACCGTGCCAGGCTGTTGGCGGCCCTGGACACCGTCCTCAAAATCACGGGGGCCAATCACGATCCCAACCAACTCAGCATGTTCGGGGCGGGGGAAATGGCGACGGGGAGCGCCGGTGGCCTCTTTGACATTCCGGAAATTGAAGAGTGGGACGACGGCGAGCGGCTTCGAAAGGAAAAAGAGGCCCTGGGCTTTTACGTCACCGGGCATCCCCTGGACAGTGTCGCCGATCAGGTCAAACGGCTGGCTTCCTGCACCGTACAGGACCTGGTGGGAAAAAAAGACCGGAGCGAAGTCAAAATCGCGGGGGTCCTGGCCGGCATCGGGATCAAGCGCACCAAAAAGGGCGACAAGATGGCCATCGTTGCCTTGGAGGACCTGACCGGCGCAACCCAAGTGGTCATCTTTCCTGACCTGTTCTCCCGAAAGTCCCACCTGCTCAAAAGCGATGAGCCGGTCCTCGTCACGGGGTCCGTTGAAACGGGAGATCAATCCACGAAGGTCATTGCCAAGGAACTGGCCTCCCTTAATGCCACCGGGAACGAAAGCATCATGTCTATGGAACTGTTGCTGGATCAGGACCTCATCTCCGGTAAATTCATCCGGCACCTTCATAGCCTGGTCTTTTCACACCCGGGCGAATGTCGCCTGCGCTTCAAGATATCCGGCTCGAACGGCGACGAGATGGTCGTGGCCGCCCACCCGAGATTCAATGTACTGCCCTGCGAAAAACTCTTGAGCGAACTTGAAGATCTCACCGGTCACAAAATATCCACATTTACCGCATAAAAAAATTCCTTGACAAGAAGATTCCTTTTGATTTAAACAGGACACTCGCTGAAACAAGGAGAACGAATCAAATGCAACATATACTGGAGATTTTGGGACTTCGTGTCCTCCTTCTGCTGGGCCTCCTTCTTAGGATCTCGCCCATTGCCTGGAGGTCGCGTCTGATATAGACACCCAAAACTGAAACACACCAGGCCGTGGGAAGGACCCCTATCCACGGCCGATTCATTTTAAGGCCGTGGAGGTTTCCACGGCCTTTTTTTTTAGGGGTTCACAAGTCAATAACGCCGCCGGCGATGATCGCAGGCGTCCCGGTGGAAAATCATTCGGTTTAAAAAAATAGGTGATGGAGGCAGTCATGAAAACGCAGGTAACGGAACTTTTAGGAATTCAACATCCGATCATCCAGGGAGCCATGTCCTGGGTATCATTTCCTCCACTGGTCGCGGCGGTGTCCAATGCGGGAGGGTTGGGAATTTTGGGCGCCGCCTTCATGTCACCCGAGGAGTTACAGGAGAATATCAGGGAAATCAAGAGGCATACGGATAAGCCATTCGGCGTTAATTTTATGGCAAACAACCCGAAAATAAATGACCTGCTGGATGTAATCATCGGAGAAAAGGTCGCGGTTGCAAGCTATGGAAAGGGCGACCCGAGGAAGGTCCTAGAACGGACAAAGCCCCACGGGATCATTAATGTGCCGACCATGGGCGCCTTGCGCCATGCCCAGCGGGCGGAGCAGGACGGGGCCGATGCGGTGATCGTCCAGGGAACCGAGGCCGGCGGTCACACGGGATTCGTCAGTACGCTGGTGCTGGTACCGCTGGTCGCTCAACAACTCAAAATTCCCGTCATCGCCGCGGGAGGGATCGGCAACGGCAGGGGGCTGGTAGCGGCTTTGGCCCTGGGCGCGCAAGGCATTTCCATGGGAAGCAGGTTCATCGTTACCCGGGAAGCCCCCGTACCTGCGCACGTCAAACACCATATCCTTGAAAAGACGGAAGAGGACACCCTGATAACGGATAATTTCACGGGCGTTCGCTGCCGTGTCATACGAAATCGCTTTTCGGACAACCTGGTCGAAATGGCCGGGAACGATGCGCATCCCTGGGAAATTATGAAAAAGGGAGTGGGGAAGATCCGAAAGGCCTATGTGGAAGGGGATATCGAGGGTGGATCTCTATGCTTCGGTCAGATATGCGGGCTTATCCGAGACATCCCCACCTGCCGGGAGTTGCTGGACGACATGATGGCGGAGGCCGAAAACATCATGCAGTCCTTGGGCGCCGCGGCCCGGCCTCCGGCTGAGAAACGGGAAATAT
>JAFDKD010000929.1 GCA_019307165.1 Deltaproteobacteria bacterium
GACGCCGGCCCGGGACGCACGGAAAACCTGGATGCCCAAACCGCGAAGGCGATTGTCGCCTATGCGGCCAGGGCCCGATTCGAGGTCATTGATATCACGGGCGGCGCCCCGGAACTGAACCCGAATTTTGAGGCCCTGATCGAGGGCTGCGCGGCATCGGCGCCCAGGATCATGGTCCGGTCCAACCTGTCGGCCCTCTTCGACGGCAGGCGGGACCATCTGCTGGAGATGATGAAAGACCACAAGGTGGTCATTGTGGCGTCGTTTCCTTCCATCAATGAAATCCAGGCGGACGCCCAGCGGGGAGACGGGGTTTTCAGGGTGAGCATCGAGGCCCTGAAGAGGCTTAACGCTGCGGGCTATGGCGTCGAGGGATCCGGTTTGGAGCTGAACCTGGTGTCCAATCCCGCCGGCGCCTTTTTGCCGAATCCCCAGGAAAAGGCGGAAAAGCGGTTTAGAGACATCCTGGAGCGAAAGTGGTCAATTCGATTCAACCATCTACATAATTTTGCCAACGTGCCCCTGGGGCGTTTTCGGGACTGGCTCGCCAGGACCGGCAATCTGGAGGGTTATCTCCAGAAGCTTGCAGCCGCGTTCAATCCCTGCGCCCTGGATGGGGTGATGTGCCGGACCCTGGTATCGGTCGGCTGGGACGGATACCTTTACGACTGCGATTTCAACCTTGCCGGGCGCATGCCCATGGGCGGACGAAGGGTCCATGTATCGCAAATGCCCGGGGCTCCCGAGCCGGGTAGTCCCATCGCCGTAGCGGACCATTGCTACACCTGCACGGCCGGCGCAGGGTTTACGTGAGGAGGGGCTTTAGCCGCCTGAGTTCAGGCGGTGAACCTCATCCCGTGGCCGCGAGGACCTTCCGGGTTATCAGTGGGTGATTATTGCGTTAACCAACGCTCGTGCTCAGAGAAGCGGTGGTCGTAAACGTTGTGTTGTAGGGCGGCATTTTATATGCCGCCGCAGGTCGATTGGCTTCCGCCGGTCCCATTGGCGGGGGTGTAAAACCCCGCCCTACGGCGACTTGTGATCGCAATTGAATGAAATTGATTACGGTTATGACTACGACCACGAGAAAAAATGTGGCCGGTTTGAATTGAGAGGTCGATCTGTAGCCTGCCAACCACTGAAAACCCGGGATCACCTGGCGTAAACGCGCGCGGGCTGCATCGCATAGCGGGATAATCAATGGGCGGGGATCGTTTACGAATCAGGAGTTCACCCTATGGAAGAGAATCGTGACACGAAGGCCGGCAAGGGCCGAAAAAAGGCCCTGGTCAAAGTGCTTATCCTGGCGGTGTTTATTATCGCGGCCATAGGATTGCTTCGCTTCACGCCCATTCGGGGGTATCTGACGGCACAGGCCCTGGGCGAGTTTCTGGAAACCGCCGGCATCTGGGCGCCGTTGGTGTATATGCTCATCTATACCGTGGGTGTCTGTCTGTTTCTTCCGGGGACCTTGCTTACGGGCCTGGGCGCAGCCATTTTCGGTCCCTATTGGGGCTTTTTGTATGTCTGGGTGGGGGCCATGGCCGGGGCGAGCGTCGCGTTTTGGATCGGCCGCAGCCTTGGCAGGGAGTTTGCGGCTTCAGTGGTGGGCGACAGGCTCCGGAAGTACGACGACGCCATTGAACGGAACGGTTTCGCCACCGTGCTCTATCTACGTCTCGTCTATTTCCCGTTCACCCCCATGAATTTCGGAATGGGCCTCACCAAGGTGCGGTTTCGGGACTATGTTGCCGGGACCGGGCTGGGCATTATCGTGGGAACCTTCATTTTCACCTTTTTTATCGGGACCATAAAGGAGGTGTGGGCGTCCGGGAACTGGGGCGAACTGGTATCGTTCAAGGTTTTCTTCTCCATCGCGCTTTTCATCTTTTCTTTTTTCATTCCTAAAATTATAAAGAAGATTAAAGGGGAGGCATGAGCGGGGGTGGTCGTCCAAGAGACCTCCGGGCGACTTGTGGTAGGGGGGACTGAAGGAGGAGGTCGTCCGGCGCTCTCTTTCAAGAGAACCCCGGACGGCCCGTAAGATGCAGTTGTTGGATAAAGGCTCTAGTG
>JAFDKD010000930.1 GCA_019307165.1 Deltaproteobacteria bacterium
GCAGACTAACATACTATACCAAGGCTCTCGCCGAAATGGGCTATAATGTCAAACCATTAGCAACCGCAGAAGCCACTGCTATGGGGGGAAGTTACATATGAGGTGTCAAAAAAATAGGTTGGCTCATCTCTTTCAATATTCAATGGCCTATCTTTGCGTTCTTCGCGTTCTTGGCGAGAGAAAATTCCTTTCCTTACTTCGTCATTCGATATTCCTTGTTGGCTATTCGATATTCTCATTTTTGATATTCTCTTTTGATACCTGCCGCTTTACCGAAGGGAACAGGGATCTGTCCGTATGAGGAATAAACTTGGCGGCGCTGAACAGGTTCATGAATTCCTGGTTGACGTTGAGTTCGAGATAGGTGATCCGGTCCCGAATACAATGGATGTCCTTTTTGGCTTCCGCGGACACCAGGGCCGCGGCCGCGCCTATCAGGGAAGTGTTGCCCAAAGAGACATAGCGGTCCAAGGGGAGGTCGGGAATCATGCCGATGGTAATGGCCGACTGGGGATCGATGTAGGACCCGAATGTCCCGGCCACGTAGAACCGCTTGATTTCATTGAGGGATATATTGACCGTGTTGGCAATGGTGTTCAGGATGGTGTACATGGCGGCCTTGGAACGGATCAGGCCGTCTATGTCCGGCTGGCTCAGGGTGAGCGCCTGCCCTGTTCCCGATGCCTCGGCCGTTACCACGAGAAAATGGGGGATGCCGTCCATATCCGTAAGGCGTTCGCCGCACCGCTCAGGGACGAACTTTCCCCGCAGATCGATCATTCCTTTCAGAAAAAGCGCCGCCGTCAGGTCGATCAGTCCGGAACCGCAGATGCCCATGGGGGGCTGGTCGTCAATCGTATTTATCCGAAACCGGTCCGATTCCGGGTCGATCCTCACCCTGTCGATGACCCCGGGCCCGGCCATCATGCCCATGTTGGCGACACCGCCCTCCAAGGCCGGACCGGCCGCCCCGGCGCAGGCCATCAGCCAGTCCCTGTTTCCGACGACGACCTCCGCGTTGGTCCCCACATCCACCAGAAAAGACACCTCATCCTGATCCATCATGCCTGAAGCCAGGATGCCGGCAATAAGATCGCCCCCGAAATAGCTGCCCACGTTGGGAAATACGAGGACCGGCGCCTGTGCGTTGATGCCGATGCCCGGTTCCGAGGCCGCCACCATCGACGGCGCATTGACCACGGGAATGTAGGGCTCGCGGCAAATCCAGTAGGGATCGAGCCCGAGAAAAAAATGGGTCATGGCCGTGTTTCCCGCCGCGGTCATGCCGACGATGGCTCGCGGTTCCACGCCTTGAAGCTCAACCATGGCCCTCAACGCTTCGTTGAGCCGGTCGATGAGCAAACCCTGCAGTTCCGCCAGGCCGCCGGGCTCGCCGGCGTAATGGATCCGCGTCAAGATGTCGTCGCCGAGGCGTATTTGGGGATTGTGAAACGAGATTTCATCCCGGGTCTCCCCGCTCGCCAGGTCCAGCAGACGAACCACCACGGTGGAACTTCCCAGGTCCACGGCCGCGACATAAAGCCCGCCGTCCGTTTCCGGGGGAAACAGATCGATCAGTTGCCAACGCCCCTCGTCTTTAAAAAATACGGCGGAGGTCCGGTATCCGCTATTGCGGAGGGTTTTCGGGAGTCCCGCCAGGCGGGCGAAGGGAATACTGACCGAATCGGAATCCAGTTGCAGCCCGGCGGCTTTGATCAATCGGTCCGCGTCCGCGGTGTTGTCCCCAAGGCTGGGCGGTATGAGGTTGAGGGAAAGTGCTCGAATCCAGGAGGTGTCTATTGGGGTGTTTTGTGCTTTTTCTTTTTCATCCATGTTTCGTTATTCGTTATCCGTTATCAGTTATTTGTTATTCGGGATTCGTCATCAGCGACCTGTTGATCCTGTCTAAAATTTCGATATTCTCTTTTTATTCACTCTCCGATGATCTTCACCAAGGCCCGCTTTTTCCGGCGGCCGTCGAACTCCCCGTAAAAGATCCGCTCCCAGGTGCCGAAATCCAGCCTCCCGTCCGTGACGGCCACCACCACTTCCCGGCCCATGATCTGCCG
>JAFDKD010000931.1 GCA_019307165.1 Deltaproteobacteria bacterium
TTCCGGGGCGCCGCCCGTGATATCAATGACCTCGAATCGGGCTCTGGCGGCATAGGCGACAATCGCCTCCACGGTTTGGGCATCCAGGTTTTCCGTGCGTCCCGGGCCGGCGTCAAGATGGCAATGACGACATGTCTGATTGCAGAGAAGTCCCGTATTGACCTGCAGAATCACGGTTTGCCGGCGGTCCAGTTTCAGTCGGTCTTTGGCCAGGGCAAGGCCAAAAGGATCGAACCCGCCGGTCGTCTGAGCCATTTCTCCATACCGGTCGCGGGAAAGATGATGGGTCTCCACGATAGCCTCCGTTTCACCTCGCCTACATGGAAAGCCGCTCTTCAACATTGCGCATTTGAACGCCGTGCACCAGGGAAGCGCCCCCTCGAATGGCCGTGGCAACGTGGATGGCCTCGGTCATCTCCGCCACATTCGAGCCCTTTTCCAGACATCCCTGAGTGTAGGCGTCGATGCAGTAGGGACATTGAATGGTATGGGCGACGGCAAGCGCGATGAGCGATTTTTCCCGCTCCGTAAGCTCTCCCTCCTCGAATACGGCATTATAGTAGTCAAAAAATTTCTTGGCCAGTTCAGGCGAACTTTTTCCGATTTCCTCGAATTTCAACAGGTCCTTCGGGTTGTAATACGTTTCCACTATCTTCCTCCTATTCCCTATGAACTGAAAGCCGCTTATTTATTCCATCTGCAAAACCTGGTCCTCTGTGCCAGGCCAGAGTTTTCCGGCTATGCCATAGCGGAAATAAGGTTTCAGGTGTCAGTGTTCAGGTGTCAGTACGAATAATAGACTTCGACGCCGCTGTGTGTTGCTGAAATTGCCCCCACTTGATTTTCCAGCGTTTGCTTAAAATCTTTACTTTTCCCCCCATCCGGAATGAGACGCCGGACGGCATCCGGCCCCCACGTGCCGGCCGCATAGGAGTGAAGCCGGTCCCGTCGCTCGCCGCACGTCTCGCACTCTCTCAGGATGGGGGTCAGAAACGCCCAGCATAGCTCCACCCCGTCCTGACGCCAGAACAGCATGTGGTCTCCCAGCATACAGTCCAGCAGGACCTTTTCATAAGCGTCCATGACAGGCCCGGAGTAGCTCTGACTGTAATGAAAATCCATGGTCACCGAACGGAGGCAAACCTTGGCCCCCGGGTTTTTTGTCTGGAAAGTGAGGGTGATCTTCTCGTCAGGGTAAATGCCCAGGACCAGGCGATTGGCCGAAATGCCCGTCCCCAATGTCCGACGGAACATGGAATGGGGGACTTCCTTGAACTGGATGGCGATCTCCGACCGCTTATGTGCCATTCGCTTTCCCGAAATCAGGTAGAAGGGCACGCCTTGCCAGCGCCAGTTGTCCAGGTATATCTTCATCATGGCGAAGGTCGGGGTCAGGGATTCCGATGAGATGCCGGGCTCATCGCGGTAGGCCGGCACGCGGCGCCCGTCGAGGGTACCGGCGCCGTACTGGCCCAGCACCAGGTTTTCGGGCCACCTGTCCACGGGGAAGGGCCGGAGAGATCGATAGACCTTGACCTTTTCATCCCGAACGCGATCCGCCTCGAAGACCGAAGGAGGCTCCATGGCAGTCAGGGCCAGAAGCTGCATCATGTGGTTCTGAAACATGTCCCGCAGCACCCCGGCCTGCTCGTAATAGCCCGCCCGGTGTCCCACCCCGAGTGTCTCTGCCGCGGTAATTCGTATATGCTCGATATATTGCCGGTTCCAGACCGGTTCGAATATGGCGTTTGCAAATCGAAACATCAGGATATTCTGAACGGTCTCCTTGGCCAGATAGTGGTCTATCCTGAACACCTGATGTTCACTGAAATATGCATGAATGGACCTGTCCAGATCCACGGCGCTGTCCAGATCGCTGCCGAACGGCTTTTCAACCACCAGGCGCGCCCAGCCGTCAGTTCCCTCAGCCTCTTTTGAAAGACCGGCCGCACCCAGCATTCGCGCCGTGGATTTGTACAGCAAAGGCGGTATGGCCAGGTAGAAGAGGCGATTACCCTGAATGCCGCTCCCCTTTTCCAGCTCCCGAATCGACTCTGCCAGATCATGAAAAGATGTCGGATCATCGTATTGAATCGACCGATAGTGAAGCGCTGCCGCGAAGTCCCGCCAGCCGGACATGCCCCTGTCTTCGCCTTCGGGCAATCCCTGTTTTATCCTCGCCCTGAACGCATCGCCGGTCATTTCCGTCCGGCTGCATCCCACGATCAAAAAAGGATCGGGCAGACCTTTCTTGAGAAAAAGGTCATACAGGGCCGGCATCAGCTTACGAGCGGTCAGGTCGCCGGACGCGCCGACAATAACGATAGTGCACGGGTCCGGCCGCCGCTCCACGACACAGGACGAGAAGGGCATGTTCAAATCAGGCGCGGTGGTATGAACTTCCGCCTTCCCGCCACTTTTGGTATCAGATCCCTCTGTGCTCATGAATCATCCGCTTTAACCACGGCATGGCCGCCGAACTCACGGCGCAACGCCGCTACCACCCTGTCGGAAAAGGCATTTTTTTTCTGCGATCGAAACCGCTGCATCAGGGAAAGAGCGATGACGGGCGCCGGGACACCCGTATCCACGGCCTGCTGCACTGTCCAGCGCCCTTCCCCTGAGTCTTCGACAACACCCAAAATATCGGTAAGCCGAGCGTCTTTCCTGAATGCCGCTTCGGCCAGTTCCAGGAGCCACGACCGGACAACGCTCCCCTGATTCCACAAGTGGGAGACATCCCCGTAATCGAGCGA
>JAFDKD010000201.1 GCA_019307165.1 Deltaproteobacteria bacterium
GTGGTGCCGCTGGCCATGGCGGACCAGGCGGTGCCGTTATAATGAAGGATGGTCCCTCCGGCGCCAACGGCAAAGACGTCGGTCGCCGAACTGCCCCACACGCCGTACAGGTCCTGGGTGGTGCCGCCGGCCATGGCCAGCCAGACACCGCCGTTGTAATGAAGTATGGTTCCGCCTTTCCCCACGGCAAACACATCGCTTCCCGAACTCCCCCACACGGCCGCAAGATCGGTGGTGGAGCCGCTGGTCATCTTGGCCCATGAGGCGCCGTTATAATGAAGGATTTCGCCCGTCTCCCCCACGGCGAACACGTCGCTTCCCGAACGCCCCCACACGCCGTAAAGGGCCTTTGTAGAGCCGCTGGTCATCTTGGCCCATGCGGAGCCGTTGTAATGGAGGACCTCGCCGCCGGATCCCACGGCGAACACGTCGGCGCCCGTGTTTCCCCACACATCGTAAAACGCCACGAATTGGTCGGAATGCACCTGGGACCACCCGTAACCATCGTAATGAACGATCTCGCCGAAGGCGCCGACCGCATAGGCATCCGTATCGGAAACGGCCCATATGGCGTTCAAGGTTGTGCCGGTATCGCTTGTCATTCCGTCCCATTTACTGCCGTCGTAATGAAGGATTTTCCCCGCACCCCCCACGGCAAGCACGTCGGTGCCTGAAGTTCCCCAGACGCCCCAAAGTCCCGAAGTCGTGCCGCCGGCCATGGGGGCCCAGGCACTGCCGTTGTAATGCAGGATGGTGCCGTTCCACCCCACGGCGAACACATCCGTGCCCGAACTCCCCCACACGGAAGCCACATCCTCGGTGGTGCCGCTGGTCATGGCGGACCAGGCACTGCCGTTGTAGTGAAGGATGGTCCCGTTCAATCCCACGGCAAACACGTTCGTGCCCGAATTTCCCCACACGCCCCAAAGCTCCTGGGTGTTGCTGCTGGTCATGGCCGACCACACGGTACCGTTGTAGTGCAGGATTGAGCCGTGATAGGTGACGGCAAATACATCCGTACCCGAACTCCCCCACACGGAAGTCACATCGTCGATGGTGCCGCTGGTCATGGCGGACCAGGCGCTGCCGTTGTAGTGAAGGATCGTCCCGAGGGAGCCGACGGCAAACACGTCGGTCGCCGAACTCCCCCACACGCCATAGAGGCCCTGGGAAGTGCCGCTGGTCATGGCTGACCATGCCGTTCCATTAAAGTGGAGGATGGTCCCGAACCCACCCATGGCGAAGACATCGGCGCCCGAACTCCCCCATACATCGTAAAGGTTCTGTGACGTGCCGCCGGACATTGCCGACCATTGAGATCCGTTATAGTGCACAATCGCGCCGGAAAGTCCCACGGCAAACCCGTCGCTGCCCGTATTCATCCAGACGGACTCGAGCTTGTTACCCTGGGGTAAGGGGTTTAACCATTCCCATTCCGCTGAAAAGACGGATGCGTGGGCGAACGCGATCCACGCAAGAATAAAAAATGCAATAGCTGTCAGGTTTCGTTTTGCCCTGTTGGCCGTTCTGCGTCGCACCATGATCAGTCCTCCTGCCAATTGACCGAAGATTGACATTTGATTTCAGGTAGTTAACTTATTGTTCAGATGATTCGAGATCCCTGCCTGACCGGGTAGGGCATCCAGAATACCAAAAAGAAAGGGACAAAGACAAAGGAAACTGATTGACAAACCAACGGAATTCTATACATTAGGCAATTCAGAAAAACGGGGCGGTGTAGCTCAGTTGGTCAGAGCATGCGGCTCATATCCGCAGAGTCACTGGTTCAAATCCAGTCACCGCCACCACATATTGACAATATGGGAACCAGCCTTAAATTTTCAATGTTATTCTCTCCTGAACGGTTGCCTTGATATGAATTTACCGTTTTTCAGTCATCAAGACCTCAGAATGGTCGGCGAAGCCTTGGAAGTTGCGGAGGACAGGACGGGGGACTATTTTAAATTTTCCTTCGAACAGTGGAAAAGGCACCGATACGACGTCAAAACCCTATGTTCCCTGGGGGAGCATGAAGTGAGCGAGCATGCGTTTGCGCTGCTCAACAAGGGCGTCCGACACAGCGGGAGAGGGGTCGCCCGTACCGGCGAACACGACTTTTTTCTTATCTGCCTGCAGGATCACCTGATTCTGAAGGCGTTGGGCAGGGACACGAATATGGATCTCCTGCCTCTGCTGGTATATGTGTTTACCCATGAGTTGGTTCACATTGTGAGATTCTGTAATTTTCATCAGCGTTTCGAGGCTTCTGAAAAGCATAGAACGCGAGAAGAGGCTGTTGTTCATGCGGCCACCTACGACATTCTGCGAGAACTGTCCCTGCCGAAACTGAACTATGTTCTCGACTCATACCAGGGCCATCGAATCTGCGATATGATCGCCAGGTAAAATTGGAGGTGTTTGAAAGTGCCTGTTTACGAATATGAGTGCAAAAAATGCGGCAGCCATACAGAGGCGCTGCAGCGGTTTTCCGACGCGCCGCTGACCGAGTGCGAAAGCTGCCATGGGAGGCTGCAAAAATTGATCTCCCAAAGTACGTTTCATCTGAAAGGTTCGGGATGGTACGTCACGGACTATGCGTCCAAGTCGGGTGAAAATCAGGGCAAGGACTCGAAACCGAAAAGCGATACGAAAAGCGATACGAAAAGCGATAAACCATCGGCCAAGTCGACCAAATCCAAGGATGCCCCAACGACGGCAGAGAAGCCGGCTAAGACCTCCACGGATAAGTGACGCCGAAAAAGGCTTCGTAAAGGTGAAAAAGAACCATGAGACAGTTTGACACCGGCAGGGTTCAGGACAAACTCATCAATCGCCTGGATCGGCAGGAAAAACAGCAGGCCTTCAAGCAGGACCGATTCATCCGCTTCAAGCTGCCTGAGATTCACAAGGAACTGACCCAGGTTCTCCTGATGGAGAAAATCATTGAAACGGAAAACCAGGCTGCCGTATCCGATATGATCCTCAGAGGCCTCAGAACGGCCCTGAAAAGTTCTGAATTCGATTTCAAATATTTCATTTCCCCCATTCGGGATCTGGTCCCGCGCCCAAATCAGCTGGCCCTTTACATGACGCAATATGTCAATGAAACATTGATCGATGAACCGGAGGTGATTGACGTCTACGGTACGAATGAGGAAATTTACCAACTCATCCAACAGGTCATAAGTAAAAGCAAAAGCCGCTTTGAACGCACCGAAGCGGACGTTCTGGCCCAGTTGGCCGCCAGCAAGACCCTGGCGCCGGGGACCAGGGACTATGAAATCGCCTTGGATCAGATGATCCAAAAGCGTCTGGGAGAACCGCAAAGGGACGATTAGCGATCCATCCAACGGTCGTTAAAGGTGATCTTAGTGCCCTTCACCGAACGCGTTCTATGCCAGAGTTCCCCGTTGAATATCGGAGTGAAAACGGTATGATCAAGGCCCGCCAGTAAATCGGGCCTTTTTGCTTCCAATAACGTCTACCGCGAAGACAAAGTCGCCTTCATGATTCGATATTTCTTGTTCGATATTCAATCTGTTGTCATTATTTGTCCTTAAAAGAAAAATGTCCCTTCCCAGGGACGGATTCCTTGTATAGCCGCCCCTGCCGGGCATCCCTTTTCTCGAAGGTCTCCCGGATCCGGGCCAGATTGCGGGACTTTTCCAGGGCCCAGGCCGGCGCCAGCAGTTCCCGCGGTGCAGGGTCCCCGGTGATCCGCTGGACCACCACCTCAGGCGAAATACGCTCGAGAAAGTCAACCGCCAGTTCGGCATACGCCTCGGGTTCCAGACAACGGAATCGGCCTGATTCGTACAGGTCCGCAAGGGGCGTCCCTCTGACCACGTAAAGCAGGTGAATCTTTACGGCGCGGATGGGCAGACCCGAGATATAGCGCGCCGTATCCATCATCATGTCACGATCCTCCCCGGGCAAACCCAGAATGACATGGGCGCAGATATTCAGGCCCTGCTCATGCGCCAGCATGACGGCATTTTCAAAGGCCGCCCGGTTGTGACCCCTGTTGATTCGGCGAAGGGTCGCATCATGGGCGGACTGCAGCCCGTATTCGATCCAGACCATGCGATCGCTCCCGTAGGAGCCCAGGAGCGAGAGAATATCCCTGTCTATGCAATCCGGCCTTGTTCCCACGGCAAGTCCCACCATGTCGGGGTAGGCCAAGGCCCTGTCATACAGGCCCTTGAGCCGGTGAAGCGGCGCATAGGTGTTGGTGAAAGACTGAAAGTAGGCGATGAACATCTTTGCGCCGTAACGCTTTCGGTAAAATCGGCGGGCCTGTTCGATCTGCGCTTCAATGGATAGGTTTCTTTCGGAGAAGGCGCCGGTGCCCGAACCCCGGGCGTCGCAAAATATGCAACCTTTGGTCGATAGGGTCCCGTCGCGATTGGGGCAGTTCATCCCGGCGTCCAGGGATATCTTTTGAACCCGCTCCCCGAAAATTTCCTTGAGATAGGTATTGAAATCGCGATATCGCCTCATATTTTTTCGTTTCGGCCGGAGTGCGGACATGCTGCGGTTCAAACCGCTCCTGTAAGGCGATCAACGCCCCTCTTTGCCGATTGTAATCCCTTTACAAGAGAAAATCATCCTCCAAGGGCAGATTGCCAAGGAGGCCATAATGATGTAGGCACTCATTTTCAAATGCATCACTCAGTATTGCGGTTCAAATCTATTTTCAGTCATCCCCCGTTAACACGGGAGATCCAGACGAACGGGGGCGTGGATTCCCGCCGCTTTTTGGCGGTGAATGACAGATGACGTGTTGCATACGGACGTGCAAATCGGGTTGAAAATTTTTCCCACCGGGAATAGGCTGTTCCGGAAAAAGTGGAGACGCGGTCGCAAAACCCCAACGTTGAAAAAGGGAGGTAGAAAATGAAGAATGCGTTCTTGGCGATGCTGTTCGGCGGTCTGTTCCTGGCGGCCCCCGTTGCGGCGAGCGATTTTGTGGCGCAAGGCGATGCGCTTTACCAGAAAGGCGGCCTGGAAAATTTCAGGCAATCGATAGACATATTTCTAAAGGCGGTGGAGGCCGACCCCAACGACTACGAAGCCAACTGGAAACTGGCGCGATCCTACCGCTGGTATGGCGAACAAGCCAAACGCGACGGCCTGGAAAACCACAAGGAAATCTGCGCCGAATACGGAAAAGAGGGCATGAAATACGGCGAAAAGGCCGTCCAATTGAAACCCGATGGCGTTGAGGGCCACTACTATTACGGCCTGAGCGTCGGCATCTATTCCGATGGGGTGAGCATCTTCACCGCTCTGAAAGACGGGCTCAAGGGAAGAACGCAAAGCAGTTTCGAAAAGGCCTATGAAACGGACAAGACCTTTAATGACGGCGGGCCGATGATGGCCCTGGGCCGTTTCTGGTTCGTTCTTCCGTGGCCCATGAATGACAAGAAAAAGTCGCTCGAATTCCTGCGGGAGGCCCATGACATGTTCCCCGACAACATCGAGGGCATGCTTTATCTGGGGGAGGTCCTTTTGGACGCCGGAAAAAAATCCGAGCGCCCGGAGGCCGAGGCGCTTCTCGGCAAGGTCGCGGCATCGGACAAAGCCTATTTCGCAAGCTGGGCCAAGAGGTTGCTGGAGGACTAGGGTTGCGAGTTGCGGGTTGCGGGTTGCGAGTTGCGGGTTGCGAGTTGAAAGAGGGTTTCACCGTCCACCCGTTCCTTCGTTCCTCCGTCCCGTTTACTTTATAAACGATGCGCTGTTTTCTGGATACGGGATGCGGGATATAGGATGCAGGATGAGGGATACGGGCAAGGTAACGGAACCAGCCGTCCGTAATTTATTCCATCTCGCAAAGGGCGCAAAGAAAATAAATTGAAATAAAGCAGTTTGTTGCCCAAATGAACTAGATTTTACCTTTGGGCAACGGCCCGAAACAAGCTGATGCCCTCTTTGCGTCCTTGGCGATCTTGGCGAGAAAAAATCATTCTCCAGATACAATTTGAAAAAAAGCCTGTGAAAAATTTGCCGTAGGAAGGTCTCAAATGAAAAGTATACATGATCCCGTCCGCCTCGACGAGGTTTTTCATCCCCAATCCGTGGCTGTTATCGGTGCGTCATCCGGTTTCGGAAAGTGGGGACAAATGATTATCAGCAATATCGTGGCCGGAGAATACGGGGGAGACATATAT
>JAFDKD010000932.1 GCA_019307165.1 Deltaproteobacteria bacterium
CCCTGATCGAACGCAGGTATGAAGGTGTTTGGGTGACGAAAACCCGCTCCCCGGGGGGAAAAGTGATGATATCCCGGTTTTGGAAAAACCGTCTAAGATTTTGGACCTCATCCTCGAACAATCGCAATAAATCCGAGTCTGAAACAATGGGTCGGCGCTGTTCTTGAATGAGTGTCGTCCAGGTCTTGGCGCCGTCTATTTTTCGCGCCAGGGCCTTGAGTTTCGCTTCCGTACGTCGGAATCCCTGGCCGGCATTCTCAACAATCTCCTCAGGCGATTTGAGGCAACCGAGGTTGACGGCCAGGATTTCCTCAAGTGCTTCCCTGCCGACGGCAAATGACTTCCTGTAGGGGAGGCGTTGCAATTCCTTCCCATACCGGTCCCATGCCGCCAGGACATCCATATTCTTTTCGGCAAGTTCATCGCCATTTTCCATGGTCCGGATGATAAAGGCGGGGATGCTGTCCCTGAAGAAATCGATTGCATCCCGGACCATGTCGCCGGCAACACTTAATGAAGTCAGTGAAGGCAAAGCGAGGGATTCGGCGGCCCGCACGAGGAAAGGGGGGATCTGTGAAAGCAACCTGAAGAGATCAACTTTGATTCGTGATACCGTGCCGCTATTATCTTGAAGGATCCGGGCGGCTGCAAAAAGCGGCACTTTTACGTAGAGGGTGGGATCATGCCGCCAGACCTCCGCGGTTCCATACTCCCTGAGGAAGGTCCTCATGCTCTGTTCGAGGAGACGGCAATTGATCTCATACTCGAGTCCGACGGCATCCCGGAGTGAAATTTCCCCTAACAGGCCTTTGACATAATTTAAATGGTCCTGGATTTTTTCCGGCGTCAGATCCTCCAGCAAGCCCCTTTGATGCCCGGCTGCTTCAGCGCGCGGGAAAAAATAGAATTCGTCGCTGGCGCACTGCTGCGGGAAATACCTCCCCATATAAGCGAAGTAGTCGCTTGCTATTTCCTGAACAAGCCTTTTCTTTCCGTCTCTGCTCTCCATGCTTTCCTGTAAAATAAGGCCGGGCATTGGGTAGACTAAACGGACTTATGGCTCGGTAATACACCTATTCTTCCACATAGTACCCGTACTCTCTGGCGTTGATATTGTTTCGTTTTTCCCAGCCGATGGTCGAGGAGGGCATGGGGCCGTAGTCGTGTCCCGGCCAGACGATCGTTCGGTCGGGGAGGCGCATCAATCGGCGGATGGATGCACCCAGCGTGGGGCGATGGCCGCCGGCCAAGTCGGTGCGGCCGCTGTCCCCGACAAAGAGGGTGTCACCGGTGAAGAGATTGCCCCGGGCATGAAGGCAGATGCCGCCGGGGGAGTGGCCGGGGGAGTGGATAACGTCAAAAGTAATGGCACCCAACTGTAATGAAGTGTCATCCGTGAGGCGCAGGTCGGCCTGTGGAAAGCCGTTTGCATCCAAGTCATGAATGACGATTCTGGCGCCGGTCCTGGCCTTGAGGCGGGCATTGCCGGCGGTGTGGTCACCATGTCCATGGGTGTTGAGAATCGTATCGATTTCGAGCCCGGCCTGATCCGCTCCAACTATGATCCCTTCGACATCGGGGCCTGGATCGATGACCATGGCTTTGTGCGTCTGCTCACAGCCGACGATGTAAGAGAAGTTGTCGAAAGGGCCCATTTCCAGTTGTTTGATAATCATATCGCCCCCTTGCAATTTGATTTTGACCGGACCACTTGAAGAGTTGGAATCCGGTGGATAAATTATCCCTGTTGAGCGCTCCCGCCGGACGTATCCCCGCCCATCGCCTATCTTTTTTCAAAGCACGAGCAAGCCGTGAGGGCCAGGGCTGCGAAGCATCGAGCGCAGTGAGGCTTGGCCTTGGACCTGAGTGGCGCTCGTGCTATTCTTATGCAAGCAGTGGAGCCACTACAGTAACAGATTTGAGTCCCGCAAGAAAGTCCTGCCGATATTCCATCGGAGTCTGGCACGCTGCTGAAATCCAAGACTACACGAAGCGACCCCCACATCTGGTGGCCGGCCTTCCCCCCATATTCTGGCCCAGAGGATTCCTCTTGACATAAAGGCCGTT
>JAFDKD010000933.1 GCA_019307165.1 Deltaproteobacteria bacterium
GATGCCGGTAACCCTTGATGAAGCTATATCCAATTTTAGGGATCATACCGGTGACGCCAAATATATTGCAGGCGGGACCGAACTCATGCATGGGATTAAGGCAGGGAAAATGAGACCTCAATGTCTCATTTCCTTGAGACACATCAAGGAGCTTAGTCAAATCACCAGCAAAGAAGGTAAATTTAGGATCGGGGCGATGGTTACTCATAGGGACTTGGAACTTGCCACTTCATTAAAGGGGAAGTTTGACGGGCTCGTAGACGCGGTTTCAAATATAGGTACAGTTCAGATACGAAATGTGGCTACGATCGGAGGAAACCTTTGCAATGCATCGCCTGCTGCAGACTCCGCACCTCCCCTACTGGTACTTGATAGCCGCGTCACACTGGCTGGTGTGGATGAAAGCAGGAGTCTCCCAATCGAAGAATTTTTCAAGGGTGTCAATAAGACGATTCTTACGGATAATGAACTCCTGGCTGAGATCGTGGTTCCTTACCCTGATGAAGGGTCAGGGAGTGCCTTTATGAAAAATATCAGGGCTGGAGCCGACATTTCAAAGATAAACTGTGCCGTACTGGTTAAAAGGCGGGATGATATTTGTGAAACGTGTCGCATTGCCTTCGGGTCTGTTGCGCCGACACCTATAAGAATAAAAACAGTTGAGGCGTTCTTAAAGGGAAAAAAGGTGGACGAGGCGCTTATAAGGAGCGCCGGTGAAATGGCCTCCGAAGAGATCAAGCCCATAACCGATATTAGATCTACAGCCGAATACCGAAAAGACGTATCCAAAGTCATATTCAGGGATGTGTTTTATAAGGCGTGGAAGAGAGCAGGTGGTGACAGTTCGAAGTAATATATCGGAGTTTTTTTTATGAAACAAAAGATTGCGTTTGTATTAAATGGAAACAAAATAGAGGTAGAAGTGGAACCCCACTGGACGCTACTCCACCTCCTGAGAGAGTCCCTGGAACTCAGCGGAACAAAACCGGGGTGTGGCGAGGGTGAGTGCGGGGCATGTACAGTCCTTGTCAACAATAAAGCCGTAAATTCCTGTATATTTCCTGTGATGGAAATTGCAGACGCAACAGTTACGACCATAGAAGGTATGGTCGGGTCTTCCGGCGAGCTTCATCCTATTCAACAGGCCTTTGTGGAACAGGGTGCTGTTCAATGCGGCTTCTGTACGCCCGGTATGATCATGTCTTCCAGGGCCCTGTTGGATGAAAATCCAAATCCTGGGGAAGGCGAAATACGCCATGCCCTTGCAGGGAACCTTTGTCGCTGCACCGGCTACACCCAGATCATCGAAGCGGTTGAAGCGGCAAGGGAAGCCCTTCGTAATGGCTAGATCATACAGAAAAAACTCTTTAGGTTGTTAGAGGAATTGATGGAAGAATTAGGATATGTAGGAAAGGGAATTCCCAAACTGGATGCTGTGGACAAGGTGACGGGGCGTTCCATATACGTTCAAGATTTGAAAGTACCCGGCATGCTCTGTGGCAAAATCCTTCGCAGTAAACATCCCCACGCCAGAATTGTCCGCATCGATACGACTAAGGCCAAAAGTCTCTTGGGTGTTCGATCGGTTATAACGGCGAATGACACGCCGGAGATCCGTTTTGGATTTTTAAAAGACCAGCCCGTATTGAAAACAGGAAAAGTCCGATCATACCGCGACGAAGTAGCCGCCGTAGCCGCGGTAGACCCTGAAACAGCTCAGGAAGCCCTCGATCTTATCGAAGTCGAATACGAACCTCTACCCGCTGTATTTAATCCTGAAGAGGCGATGTCGGGGGATGCACCGCTGGTTCATGACGAGTTCAAGAGTAATATCGTTAACCTGCCCTGGAAGTTAAGGTCAGGCGATGTGGATGAGGCCCGGGAGAATTCGGCCTTTAAAGTAAAAGATCGCTATGAACTGACATGGGTCACCCATTGTTGTATGGGGACCGAAGGCATCATCGCTGATTTTGACATGCGTAACAACCTGACGGTACATCGAAATACACAAGTTCCATATCTTGCACAGAAAGATTTTAACGACGCCTTGAGGGCGATGGGGCTGA
>JAFDKD010000202.1 GCA_019307165.1 Deltaproteobacteria bacterium
ATCGCTTCTCAGCAGGCCTGTTGTCTGGATTATCCTTTTACTGGTCGTTGCGTCATTCGCAGCCGGCTGGTACGTCCGACATTTCAGGAACACCCTTTCTCCACACTTCGAGTATTTTCTGATCAGCGTCAATCAAGAGCAGCGGAAAATCGTCGCTGGTAAAACGACCCGTCTTCATCCCGCCGACAGGGTCCGAATCCAGCAAGTGGCCACCAACGTGCCCTTGAATTTTCGAATTCGACTGGTCTCCGAGGGCATTGACGCCGAGGCCCTGCAGTTTGAAGAGATGCGGCTTTCAGACCTCCTTCCCCATAAAGAAATGTTCGATCACTATAGGTTCAGGGTCCGGGTGAAATATCGAAACAAAGACCTGGGATACTCGGACTGGGAAGTTCGACCCTACCCCGCGGATTGGCTGGACGAGGCCGACAGGATATTGGAAACGGAGCGGCGAATTGTCTTCCTGGCCCGCGCCCGTGAGTTGCTGCCCGAGGACGACCGCATTCGGCAACGGCTCCTCACGGAGTACAAGGCCGCCGGGCGGCCGGCGCAGGCCGCCGCAATGCTTGAAGAGGGGCTTTCAAAGAATGTGAGCCGGGAGCGCCTGTCGGGCCTTCTGGAACTTTACAGGGCCATGTCCGCCGAAGACCGCATTATTTCAGTGTTACGTCGAATCGTATCGTTGGACCCAGATGATCTGGACGCGAGAATAGAGCTGGCGGAACGACTTGAAAAACAGGGAGGAGAGGACGAATCCATCAAACAGTACCAGGAGATTTTAAAACGTGTGGGGCCTGCGGAGCAATTGATTCTCTGTAAACAGTTGGCATACATGTATACGGAATCGGGCCGGTTCGACAAAGCGGTCAAATACTATCTGAAAGCTGCGGAGTTGGACGATGGCGATGCCAATCTCTATTACAACATTTCCTATCTGTACGAGAAGTTGGGCGAGAGAGAGAAGGCCGATAATTATCTGGCCAAGGCCCTGGACCTCAAATCGGACGACACCGAAAGCCGATTGAAGCTGGCGCGCAAGCGCGTTGAGGAAGGGCGATTGAAGGATGCGCGGCAGTATCTCAGGGAGGTCCTGGAGCGGGAGCCCCGCTTACTCTCCGCCTGGGTCATGATGGCCGATATTCTGGACAAGATGAAAGATAAACAGGGATTGATGGCGGCGTACGAGCAAATACTGGCGATCGATCCCGAAAATGAAACCGTCATATACAATCTGGCGGTGATGCAATACGAAGCGGGAGACTTGAAGAAGAGTCTTCCCCATTTCAAAAAATACCTGGAATTCCGCCCGGAAGATGTGTCGGTTCACAGCATTCTCTTTCATATCTACAAGACGTTGAAAAACGCCCCGCTCGCCTTCAAACAGGCCCAGATCCTCATCGAATTGAAACCCAATGAACTCGAACTTTACCATTACATGTTTCAGTACCTGAGTTCTAAGGGCGCCTATGGCCAAATGATTCCATTGATGAAAAGGGGCGTCGAAAGACACCCCCTGAGCGCGGATCTCAAGGAGTATCTGGTTGTGGCCTATTTGAAAACGGGAGATGAAAGCCGGGCCATGGCGCAGATGGAGAAGTTGGTCAAGCTGAAGCCCCGGGATGCCGATTTATGGCTTCACCTGGCAAGGCTGAGGGAAAAGAGGGGACGCCTGAAGGGCGCTCTGGAAGCATATGGACGGGTCGTGGAGTTGTCACCGGGACATGAAGAGGCGGAAGAGGCCTATCTGCAATTGAGGTTGAAGGGCATCGGTAGTGACGGATAGGGCACAAATTCCTCATTTTGACGTAACAGCCGCCCTTATTTGTAAAGACGGCAAAGTGCTTATCGCAAAACGCCCCCGGGGCGCGCATCTGGAAGGATATTGGGAATTTCCGGGGGGCAAACAGGAGGCCGGGGAAAGTCTCGAATCCTGCGTTGAAAGGGAAATTGCCGAGGAATTGGGCATGCGGGTGAAGGCCCGGGAGCGACTGCTCACGGTGCACCATCAATACCCGTCCAAGCGGATTTCGCTCCATGTCTTTCGGTGCGGGATTGTCAGCGGAACACCCGATTCGATTCAATGCGACGCGCTCATGTGGGTTTCGCCCGATGAGTTGGAGGCGGAAAACTTTCCACCGCCGGACAGGCGGTTGATCGATGTCCTTTTTCGAAAAAAGGGCATTTAGAAACAGGGGGTTACGTGATGTTTTATAAACAGACGGAAGAAGGCTATGCAGCGCCCGCCGAGGGCGTTCGGTTAAAGACGCTTGTCCATTGAGGGATGATTATCTGCCCTGACAGGGGAGAGGCCCGGATTGCATGTTTATCGATAGGGTAAGGATACTAAACGGCCATTTTCCCGGGAAGGACGTCTATCCCTTTAACCTGAAAATATTCAGGGAGACTGACAGCCTGGCATTCAAGGCTCCGGTCGTTTTTTTTGTTGGAGAAAACGGCAGCGGCAAGTCCACCCTTTTGGAGGCCCTGACCAGGAAATACGGGTTGACCGTTTGGGGAGGGGAAAAGAGCCACATCGTGCACGACAACCCCTATGAAACCAGGCTGTTCGATTTCATCGACCTGGAAGGAACGGAGCCCAAGGGAAACATCGAAAGAGGATTTCTGTTCCGGGCGGAAAATTTCTTTAACTATGCCGCCTATCTCGATGACCTGATTATGACGGACCCGGGACTCCTCGAGTACTATGGCGGCGATTCTCTGACGCGGCAGTCGCACGGTCAGGGGTTCCTTTCGTTTTTCAATGCCCGCTGCCGGATAAAAGGGGTGTATTTTCTGGATGAACCGGAAGCGGCCCTTTCCCCTCCAAATCAGCTGGCCTTTGTGAAGGCCCTGTGGCGGATCGTTCAGGCGGGACAGGGGCAGTTTATCATCAGCACGCATTCTCCCATTATTCTAAGTTACCCGGGGGCGCAGATTTTCAGTTTCGACTTCATCCCCATAAAATCGATCCCCTACACGGAAACCCATAGCTTCCGCTTTTACAAAGACTTTATGAACAACCGGACATCCTACCTGAAAGAACTGGGTCCGCAGGTTGATGAATAGACGTAACGGAAATCAGTAGGGCAGTTGGACCGTGAGACGGTAAGGACGGTCGGAAGTCAGAGGACGGAAGACAGAAGTCGGAGGTCAGAGGGCAGAAATCAGCGGTTTGATTTCAAGAAATGACCGTTCGCTCTGAGCTTATCGAAGGGCCAAACGGTGATTTGGGCGACAGTCCGTCAATTTTCAATTTCTTTTCTTGGCGTCCTTTGCGATCTTTGCGAGATAAAATCAACCTCCTCGCAACCCGGAACGCGCAACAGGTAACCCGCTATTTTTTGGGTCCGAAAGCCTCCTCGATTTTGCGCTGCAGCACCGGATCGTCCACCGCGAGTTCCCTGGCCTTCCTGAAATGGAATTCCGCCTTAGGCGGCTGTCTCAATTCCTTGAAATAAAGGCCGAAATTGTAATGAGCGCGGGCCAGCCTGTTTTCCTTGCCGTAACAAAGCCCCAGTTGATAATAAACGTCGGGTTTGTTGTAACCCGGGAGTGCGGTGACCCGTTCGTAAAAGTGTACCGCCATGCTGCATGCGCCCATATTTTGATAGGAACGTCCCGCCAGAAATAGCGCCTGTTTGTTCGTGGGCTCTCGGTCCAGGGTCTCATTGAGCACCTGCAAGGCCTTTTGGTCGTTACCATTCAATTGATATGCCTCGCCCAGCGCCGTGATTATAGGTGCGAAACCGGGCTTCCGCCTGTATGCAAACGCGAGATGCTCGATGGCCTTTCCGTATTCCGACATCTCCGTGTACACGATGCCGATACCGAAGTTTGCCGCGGGAGAGTGGGGGTCTTCCTTGAGATCGAACTCAAACGAGCGCATGGCATCGTCCGGGTCCATGGACCGGGCCCGCACGACGCTCTTGAAATAGGGAAATTGCAGGCCAAAATGAATGGCCTTGGGACTCGGGTTCCGGAAAGACGCATTCGCCACCAGAGACGAAATGTTCGCCATTCTCTCCGGACCCGTCGGATGCGTCAGCAGATAGGAAGGTATGCGGTTCGAACCATAATAGCTGCCTTTTTGGATTTTCTGCAAGGCCGTGATCAGTCCGGTACGCTTGAACCCGGTCGGTGCGATATATTTGAATCCCAATTGGTCGGCCTGCCGTTCGTCGTTTCGGCTGTAGTGCAGTTGGGCCTGCATGCTCGCCGCCTGCGACCCGATAATCAATGCCTCAGCCACCGGTCCGGCCCCCCCCAACAGCACCCCCGCAAGCATTGCCGCCAATGTGGCGTAGTTGATTTTTTTGCTCTGCTCAATGCGATGGGAGAGGTGCCTTGCAGAAATGTGCCCGATTTCATGGCATACAATGGAGGCCAGTTCATCGGCCGTATCCATCACCTCAATAAGCCCGGAGAAGAAAAAGATATGTCCCCCGGGTGCGGCAAAGGCGTTGACCATGTCGCTTTTCAACACGTAGAACCGAAAAGGGAAATGACGGGTCTCCAGCGTCGAGAGAAGGTACTGACCCAGGTCGTTCATGAATTTATTGACAAACTCATCGTCCATGATTTCGTAGTGCGCCCTGATTTTGTCAACGAATTCCCGGCCCATTTGCGTCTCGTCGGCGATGGAGAGGGCATGGGCGGTTTTGGTCGGAAGCGAGGCAAAACAGAGCAGGAAGGCCGCCATGAGAAGAAGAACGGCCCTCTCGGCATGGCGCCGGGATCGGGCGGAAACGATTCCTTTTGTCGGTGGTTGATGGTGATTGCGCATCAGCCCTTTCAATCCTCTTCGGGTTTGTCTCCAGAGGGACGGTCGCCTTCCGGTTCGATGCGTGGGGCATCGAACCACAGCCCTTCGAGATCATAGAATTCCCGGAATGGTTGATAAAAGAGATGAACGATGATATCCCCCAAATCCATCAATATCCAGTGCCCCTCCTGCTCCCCTTCGATCCCATGTGTACGGTAGCCGTTCTCACGCATCCGCTTCCTTAGATGGCTCGCCATTGCCTGGACCTGTCTGCTTGAATTGCCGCTTGCGACGAGGAAGTAGTCGGTGATGGCGCTCAGTTTTCCCATTTCAAAAAGGACCGGATCGACGGCCTTTCTTTCCAGGATAATTTTCCGGCAGAGTTTCGCTTTTGCGAGGGTTTCGTTATTTTCCATAAAGGTCGTTTTCCAATATGTAACGCCTGACCGCCTCAGGCACCAGGAATCGGATGGATCGGCCTTTCTTCACCATGTTCCTGATCCGGGTGGAAGAAATATCCATCATTGTCGTTTGTATTTGGATCACGCTTTTTCCCGAGTCCAGAACAAATTCGCCGCTCGCGGATTCCCGCTGGATGGGAACCTCGAATTTAGAGAGTATGGATTTGAGTTCTTTCAGTGGCGTGCCGGGACGTTGGTTGATGACGAAATGCGTGTAAGTGAACAACTCCTTAAAAGCTTTCCAGGAATCGATTTCCAAGAATGCGTCCGTGCCGAGAATGAAAAAGAGTTCGGCCTGCGGTCCGAAGATCCGGCGGCATGCTTTCAGTGTGTCTATGGAATAGGATGGACCGCGCCGTCTTCCTTCAATATCAAGTACTTCCAAGAGGGGCGAATCCCCCACTGCCAACCGGGCCGCGGCCAATCGATGGTGAAAGGGAACAACCGGCTCCCCCGTCTTGTGAGGAGGGGATGCGGATGGGATTATGCACACCTTTTCAAGGGCCATCCGCTCCCCGATTTCCTCGGCGGTTCGCAGATGTCCAAGATGAATGGGATCAAAGGTCCCGCCCAGAATACCGACTTTCAAAGGCGCCGTCCCTCCGCTTTCGATCAGGTTTCAGGGTAAACGATACGGCCGGTTATTGTCAAATCCCCGTGACACGCGTTGATCGGCAGTGAGGGGAATTTAGAATTTAGGATTTATAATTTAGAATTTAACAAATTAGGTATTGACATATTTTATTAAATTAAGAATTTTTATTTGTTGTTTGGGTTGTTCTTGAACCCTTGAACCTTCATAAAAGAGAATATCCAATATCGAACAAGGAATATTGAATGTCGAAGGAAAACGATCAATCTCGTTTCTATAGAAACGGCATACAAAGAGGCGAATCACCTGCGCCCTGGTTGCGGCGGCATCCAAGGAAGAACTTTTGAAAGACCGGTTCCCGGTTTAGGGCTGGTCTTTCTTTTAACCTTGAACCCTGAACCTTGACTTATGGCTCCAGCAGGCATGCGTCGTCGCCTTCCTCCATTTGATCCGCAAGAATGAGGTTGTCTCGGTGGATCACCTCGTCATCGTGCTTGAAACCCAGTTCGGATTCTATTTGGGACGATTTCAGTCCCATGATCTTGCGGACATCCCCTGAATGGTAATTTACCATGCCTACCGCAATCGTTTTGCCGACTTCATTGACAAGAAGTACGGAATTCCCCAGGCTGAAGCGGCCGCTGACTTCCTTGATCCCGGAGGGAAGGAGGCTTTTTCCGGCTTGAACAAGGGCCTTTTCCGCGCCCTCGTCAATAACGAGCCGGCCCTTGGGGGATTTCGTAAAAGCGATCCAGTGTTTTTTGCTGCAAAGGGTGACTTCTCCGGGGAGAAACAAGGTCCCCACGGGTTTCCCCTTGAAAATCTGCTTCAGGATATCGGGGATCAAGCCGTTGGCAATAATGGTGGGCACGCCCGCCATGGATACTTTCCGGGCCGCTGCAATCTTGGTGGCCATGCCGCCGGTTCCTAAAAAGCCGGGAATGGCGCTCGCCCGCTTTATCATGCCTCGATCCACCCTCTCCACGATTTCAAGGAGAATCGCGTCCTCATGGCTTCTGGGGTCTTTATCGTACAGGCCGTCGATGTTGGTCAAATTTACCAATAAATCCGATTCAGTTAAATTGGTCACCATGGCGCTTAAATTATCGTTGTCTCCGAACTTGATTTCATCCACCACCACCGTGTCGTTTTCGTTCACTATGGGAATGATTTTCCATGAGAGCAGCGTGAAAATGGTGTTCCTCGCATTCAGATAGCGTCGACGGTGGGTCAGATCATCCCGCGTGAGCAGGACCTGGGCAACCTTGTAGCCGTGTCTTGCAAAGGCCTCTTCCCACGCCCTTATCAGGCTGCTTTGGCCCACCGCAGCCATGGCCTGCTGTTGGGATACCGATTGGGGCCGCTTGGCGAGTCCGATTATTTTCATTCCAGAGGCGATGGCGCCGGAGGAAACGAGGATGACTTCATGCCCTTTTTTCCTGAGTTCGGAAATGTTGGTGCTCAAGCCGTCGATGACGTTCAGATTGAGTCCGTTCCTTGCAGTGAGCACACCGCTGCCCACTTTCACCACCGCCCGTTTCCGATTGTTTATCAGCTGTTTTCGTTCTCTCTTGTCCATATGTTCAAAATCGCTTCTTTCAATTCCCGAATCCCTTGGCCACGCAAGGCTGATGCCCATATGGGGCTGGTTCCGGACGCCTTGAGCCGTTCGGCCAGGATATCCCTGTCCCGGCACCCCGAATCGTAAAGATCCATCTTATTGATGACCACGAGGCTCGGCTTTTCTAGCAGCGTTTGATTGAATGCGGACATTTCGCGCCGGAGCATGCAATAGTCCTCGAGGATATCCTCCTGGGATGAATAGGTGATGTCCAATACATGCAGAAGGAGCTTTGTCCGCTCGATGTGCTTTAAAAAACGGTGCCCCAGCCCCTTTCCCAGGCTGGCCCCGTCGATGAGTCCCGGGATATCCGCAATGACCAGGGGTTCATGGATATCGAACGTCATCACGCCGAGGTTCGGCACCAGCGTTGTGAAAGGGTAGCTGTTTACCTTGGGACGGGCGGTGCTGAGCCGCGAGAGAAGGGTCGATTTGCCTGCATTGGGCAATCCGATGATGCCGATGTCGGCCAGAAATTTGAGGGAGAGCCGGAAACTTGCGCTTTCACCCGGAACGCCTTTCTGGGCGTACCGGGGCGCCCGGTTCACAGCTGTCGCGAAATGTTGGTTTCCCTTGCCCCCCTTGCCGCCCCGGACGAGCAGGTAGGCCTGGTCATCTCGAACCAGGTCGACAAGCATTTTGTCCGTATCGGCATGTTGGACGACTGTTCCTAGAGGCACTTCAAGGACGAGGTCGGGAGCGGATTTTCCCGTTTGGTTGCTTCCTCTTCCGGGTTGTCCGTTTCTCGCCGCAAATTGCCGGCGGGCTTTATAATGACCCAGGGTGAAAAGGCGCTTTGTGGCCCGAACGGCGATGTTTCCTCCGTGGCCCCCGTCGCCCCCGTCAGGGCCGCCTTTGGGAACATATTTCTCCCGCCTGAAACTGACGCAGCCTCGCCCCCCGTCCCCTGATCTGGTGGTAATGACAATTTCGTCCAGAAATCCCATATTTCGTTCCGGGGGTTGTGGCAGCGGAGATAGGCTAGTCGGTTTCCATCTGGAAACGACTTAGCGCCCATGTTTCATTTCGTGATGGGCCCTAGTCGGCGTAAACGCTTATTTTTTTACGGTTTTTCCCAAGACGCTCGAAGGCGACGACGCCGTCGATTTTGGCAAAGATGGTATAATCCCTCCCCAGACCGACATTGCTGCCCGGATGGAACTGCGTCCCTCTTTGCCGGACCAGAATATTACCCGCCTTCACCTTCTGTCCTGAGTACCTCTTTACGCCGAATCGCTGCCCGGCGCTGTCTCTTCCGTTTCGGGAGCTGCCGCCCGCTTTTTTGTGTGCCATGTGTTATTGACCTCGCAAGGGGATTTACTTTGAGTTATCCCGCTACGTTCTCTATCTTAACCTGGGTGAAGACTTGCCGGTGGCCCCGCTTCCTGCGGTATCCTTTTCTGCGTTTAAATTTAAAGACCACGATCTTGCGGCTTTTCCCCTGAGCGAGGATGCGCCCCTCCACCTTCGAACCTTCAAGGAAAGGCGTCCCCACGTTTACGCTTTCACCATCGGAGGTGAGCAGCACCTGGTCGAAAGTGACCGAATCGCCGATGTCGCCATTCAGTTTTTCGAGCTTGATTTCGTCGCCCTCGGCGACCCGGTACTGTTTGCCTCCCGTTTTAATGACGGCATACATTATATTCACCTCTTATCGAATCATGTGAAACAAATAGTATAATAAGCTCTCAAGATTAAGTCAAGGATAATTCTTATATTCGGATAGCGGCCAAGGCATGTCTCCTCTCAGTTAAATAGAACGTGCACAACCCGACCGCGAATCAGGCCCCGTCCTCCATCGCCCGTTCTTCATTTGAACGCATCTGTATTATCTCGAAGATTGCCGATAATGGCGTTGTTAATTGCCAGGCAACTGAGTTTGCCGAGACTCGTCAACAGGTCCATTTCCTCCTGGGGAGGGACTTTTTTCGATGGAAAATAAACCCGTAAGATGCTGTAAGCGCTTTCACTCACGGTAAACGGAATCCCGATAACCGAACAAAGCCCTTCCGCTTCGGCGGCCGGGCGATTTTGAATCCTCGGATCGTTGTCAAAATCATTGACGATGATAATGTCGCCCTGCATGATTTCGGTAACGCTCTTGCCGTAGTCTATGGCCCCCGAACTCAGGTATGTCTTGCTGAGACCATAACTGGCCACCACTTTCAGGTCCAGGGAGCCGTGCGCCAGGACCCTTATGGTGGCCCCCTTGGCGCCGGTCAATTCCGTGGCCAGCGTTACGATGAAATAGAGGATATCCCCCAGGTCCTCCTCATCCATATAAATGGCGTCTATTACCCGAATAAGCGAAAAATAGAAGGAATCTATACTCGAAATATTCATGCTCATCACCTCCCCGTGGGGGTTTGCGTGCAAGGTGGCGATAAAACCCAACACATTCGGTGCCGGATCTACGTCGATGTTTCAGTCATCCCGCGGGGATCCGGATGAACGGGGCCTGGATTTCCCATTTTAGCGGGGAATGATAAATCAGGTGTTGCATCCAGTATACCTGCGCGGGCGGGTGTTAAAAAGCTTTTTCAATATTCAACGCATCGCCCGGCCGGGGCTGTTTTTTCCACCTTCGGTGCATCCACACCCACTGCTCAGGATGGCGGCGGATGATGTTCTCGCACCGATCGGAGCATTTCTGTGTGTTCACGGCCAGGTCGCGAACCGGATCGCCGGTCGATTCAAGTTCCACCGGAGGCTGGACCTCAAGATGGTAGGAGAGGTCCTCCTTCATGACGATAAAGGCCGGCACAATGCTCATTCTGTATTTCTGAGCCAGGACCACCGGACCTACCGCCGTGTGGGCCCAGCGGCCGAAAAACTTCACAAAGACCCCTTCCACCTTCGTGTCCTGGTCGATCAGGATGCCGATGGAATACCCCTTTTTGATGCTTTGGATAAGCTCCCGCATGCCTTTGCCCCTGGAAATCTGGCTGTAACCCGCCCGGCCCCTGTTTTCGGTAATCAATTTGTCAAACCGGTCATCCAGCGACGGGGCGCCGATGACCTTGAAGCGATACCCCTGCTGAGCCGCCCAGGCCGCCATGAGTTCCCAGTTGCCGAAGTGGGCCGTAATGGTGAGGAATCCCCTGTTCGGGGTGATGGCCTTTTCCAGGTGTTCGCGTCCTTCAACGGTGATGAGGCTGTCCAGACCTTCCCTGATGAGCTTGGGGATTCGAACGGCATCGGCGGCCGTTGTTCCAAAGTGCAGGAAGACGCGCCGGGCCAGATCGACGATCTCGGCTCGCGATTTCTCCTTCCCAAATGCCATGGATAGATGGCGAAATGTCCGCCTTCGGTCCTTGCCGTCCACATAGAAGGCCATTCGACCCAGGTTCCGCGTCATCAGGATCGCCGGTTTTCGAGGCAGCGCGCGAAGCAGGCGGACCATGAATGAAACCATGAGGAAAAGGAGCCAATTGCGGAGTTTTTTTGCCGGCTTCATATCGTTTATTCCATCTGCAAAACCTGGTCCTGGGGGCCGGGTCACAGTTTCCTGGCTATGCCAATGCGGGAATAAGGTTTCCCCGCCCAACTACGGCGGGATCTTCGACACCTAATGGGTGCATCACTTACAGGACAGCAAAGAAATTGAGAATTGAAGATTGAAAATTGAAAATTAGTTGTGGCGCTGCGTAGCAGCGCATCCATAAATCTTCAATAATCAATAACTCAATGTTCAATATTCAATGTATAGTGGGCGGCCTAAAAGCCGGGCGCGCCGCGGCGTAGCTGCCCTTTAGCGAAGCCGGGTCCTATGTGCCCGAAGTCTTTACTTTCTGAGGGGCATCGTAAGCGCACCTTTTCCGAGCCGATGCACGAGTTTGTCGAGAGTGACCCGGCCGATGAGATCCAACTGGTCCTGGTATTGGTCGTATTTCACATCCATGAGATCGGTGTACAGCCATGGGACGGCAGGGTATATATCCGTCTTTTCGTCAAAATAGATGGCCAAATAGACATTTTTGTCCAGGAGAATCACAGTGAAATCGGCCTGCGGACATATTTCCCCTTTCACCTGTCGCGCATTTTTCGGAACAACCACCAGGGGGCGCGCATCCTGCACATAAAACGTGATGTAGCGTTGCACCATCAGGTTCGACAAGGCAACGGACTCGGTTTCCGTAACGGGGACGTCAATCAATTTTCCCTCGTTAATTTTTTCTTTCACGCACGCGGAAATCGTGGCGCGAATATCCTTTTTCAGTTTTTCCACAACATCCTTAAACAACGCGGAGGGCTCAAAGCCGGTGACGTTTTCAGAGTGCATGTCGTTGCCGCAATCGAACTCCCCCATGATGGACGGCAATATCGCCAGACGCACGACGGAATCTTGTCCCGGGTTGTTGGGGGAAGCGCACGCATAAGCGCAGTAATTGGCTTCCTGTATTTTCAGCGACACAAAATCGTCCATTTGGAGAGCGCCCACTTCATACATCGCTTTAACCAGAAAGGGACTTTGAAGATAGGCGTAGAAATGAGGTTCTTTCCGGATGATATCCCTTAGCAGCTCCATTTCATCGGCTTCCAGCCCCGAAACTTTCAAATCTTCGGGCGTCGGCTTTACATGGTCTGCCGCGAGCAGGCAGCCCCTGCGGATCAGCTGTCCCAGATGAATTTTTTCGCTCCGATGGATTTTCTGCAGCAGGAGCAGGCGTATGGCAATGAATTCGGGAGCAGGGTAAACGCTTAGAATTGAAGAGGCGCGTTTGTGAAGGTTGAGTTCGGGGTCGTAATGGTAGAGGACCCTCATGAGTCCAAGGATTTTGGGGTCCAGCACCAGGAGATCCAACGGGTTTTTTTCAGGGTCCGTCATACGGGCGGCGATATCGGCGAAATCGAGAGGTTCGCCCAATCCGGTATTGCGCCAGTCCTTTCTCGACGAAAAATCGCCTGCCCTTCCGAGGACAAGTTTTAAGAGATAGGCCAGTATTTCCCCTGCATATTGCTGGGACGGCGTGAGGGCCGCCAAGGCCTGTACGCCGTTGCTCGCGTTGCAGCCGTCCTGCGACGCGTCGTCCGCGGCAAAGGCCGGAGGAAGGAGACAAAGCGTCAGGAAGATGAGCGCGGTCAATAAGAGCAGGGCGGTTTTTCTAATCATTTGAAATGGACCGATCCGTGATTAATTTTCTGTTATGTGTAAGGCGTAGCCTGCAGGGCCGACGTCCGTCTGAGGCGGGCGAAGTCCGTTCCTATGGACTCTGATTCTTAAATCGTTTCCGGATGCCGAATTGTGCAACGAAATGTACCATTTGAATCAAGGCCTGTAATAACCGATCCAGGATCAGAGGTCAAGAATGACTCAGAACAACGTTATCGTCCCGTGCGGCGAATGCGGCGCCAAAAACCGAATTCCAGGCAACAGGCTGAACGACCGGCCCAGGTGCGGCAAGTGCCATGCCCCTATTTCCGTTGCGCCTTTTCCCGATCATCCCATAGAGGTTGCCGATCGCGATTTTTCGCGGGAAGTCCTGGCCTCCTCGCTGCCGGTTCTTCTAGACTGCTGGGCGCCCTGGTGCGGACCCTGCAAAATGATCGCCCCCGTGCTCGAGCAAATGGCAGGGGAGTATGCCGGCCGTCTCAAAGTGGCAAAGCTGAATGTGGACGAAAATCCCGCCACTGCATCACGGTACGGCATCCAAAGCATCCCCACGCTGTTGCTCTTCAAAGGTGGAGAGGTGGTGGATACCCTCGTGGGTGCGTTGCCTAGGGAAGAGATTGCCCGTCGGCTGGCGCTTCATATATGACTTGGAACTAAACTCTTCCGAGTCAGTCTAATGCCCCATTTTTCCGCCAGTACGGGTTGACCAGGTCTTCGAATATGGCCAGGGCCGCTTCCGCGCCCTGGCCGGCGGCCGTCACAATCTGTTTGTATCCGCCTTCAACGTCACCGGCCGAATAAATGCCCGGAACATTGGTCCTGTGCCTGGCATCCCGGTTTATATATCCTTCCGGCGTGATTTCGATTCCCAATGCCCTGGCGAGTTCCACGGTCGGCGCGTACCCGATGGCCACAAAGACCCCGTCCACGGACAGGAGGCTTTCTTCTTGGCTCCGGTGGTTGTACAGCAATACCTCTTCTACCCGATCTCTCCCACGGATCTCCCTGACTTCCGTATTGAATATGGTGGGTACTTGGCTGTCCGACAGGCTTTTTATCAGTCTATCTTGAGCCCGAAGTCGGTTTCGCCGATGAACGACGGTGACATCCGCACCGATATTGTGGAGGTGAAGTGCCTCGGTCACAGCGCTGTCGCCGCCTCCCACCATGATCACCTTTTTTCCTTTAAAGAGCGGGCCGTCACATGTGCTGCAATAGCTGATTCCGCTTCCCGAAAGTCTGGATTCACCGGGGACCCCGAGATGGCGGTGCTCGGCACCCGTCGCCAATAACACCGCACGGGCGGTGAACCGCCTGCGGTTTGTTGCAACGATAATGGGGTCTCCCGGTTTGATTTCCATGACGGCTTCACCCGGGAAAATTTTGGCGTATTCGAGCGCATGGCTCACCATGATATCCACCAGGGTTTTTCCCCCGACCTGGGTCAGGCCGGGGTAATTCTCCACCACGGGCGTGGTCGCCACCTGGCCGCCCAGGGCGCCCCGCTCCACGACCACCGCCTTGAGCCCGCTTCGGGCGGCATAAATACCTGCTGTCAGGCCGGCGGGTCCCCCACCCACGATGACAAGGTCCGTTTCTATTTCCTCTGCATCATTGTCCGGGATAAAGACCGTTTGCGGCTCGAGTTTGGCAAGGGAGAGCATAAAGAGTTCCTCGGGCTGGGCGCCCATGCCGATCAGCGTCTCGTTCGCGAACGCCTGCGGTACGCTCTGTGCCGAGTAATCGTCCGCCAGGTCCGGATTGGCCTGGATGTCGATGATTTCCAATGAAATGATATCGGGCCGTTCGATGGCCGCTTTCAGGGCGTTTACCGCCTGCTGAGGACAATAAGGACAGGTGGGACTGACAAATACCTTGATGTGCCTTTGGGCGTCGATGTCGACCAGGACCTTTGATGATTCAGGACTCAATTGGGTCTGTCGAAATCCCAGCATGGCGATGGTTTCAACGAATGTCTTGCCCTCTTCGCCAACGGGAGCGCCCAGCCACCGAATTCGATATTTATCAGGATCGAAGAGAAGGGTCGGGGAACGGGTCACATCCCACTGCTTCGCCATCTTGTGGTCAAGGCCGAATTCGCGAAGACCGATCTTGGGGGCAAAGCCCCGCACAGTCCTGATGATCTGTCGGGCGGCATCGCAAAAGACATCGTTCTTGCCCGGGGATGTAAAGAGCATTAAAGGTACGTCGTGAGGCATCCCGCGGAACATGTCCTTCAACTGCGCTTCCGCCTGAGCCTCCTCCTCATTTTCGGCCCGGTTGCCGTGTTCTCCGATTTGCGCCATGGCTTACTCCTCACAGGGTTTTGGCCAAAACCCACGATGAGAACATAACCCTTAAATATTAGCACAAAATCCGGTTGGTTTCAATTATCGTGGAAAACCGCAAGCGGACAGCCGACGGTTCGCCGGCCCTCGCAAGCTCGGGAAATGCCGGGGTCATTTTCCAGCCGCAGTTGGGTGAGAATGTAGAGGGGAAGAGAGGGTAAGTCTGCCCTTACCTCATATGGGACCATATATATGAAGGATAGAGAGTTG
>JAFDKD010000203.1 GCA_019307165.1 Deltaproteobacteria bacterium
GTGGGCCTGGACCTCATCGAAAGCCGGGGAAAATGGCATGTGATTGAGGCCAACATGAAATACGGCAGAAAAGGCCTCACGTTGAAGGGAATGGATTTGAAGCAGATCATCCGAGAAAAACTGCTGTCGGGGGAAATCAGTCGCTAGCTCGTGCCTATTCATGACGGTTATGGATATCAAAGAGTTAAAGTTCGGAGGTTAGTGCTTTGAGGCAAAAAACCAAGAATGTCTCTCCGGCGGTGCGCATACAGCGCCTTGTAGATCAGGGCATGATCTCCGGGATAGATCGGGAAAAAAGTCAAAAACCCCTGCCGCAGCCCATCCCCCTTTCGAACAACATAGCCCAGAAATATCTCCAGGAGGACCGCGGAAATGCCTGAAACCTCATCCGTTACCGTGTACTGGAATGCCTCCGCCATATTTTCCGTCCTCCTGACATTCGACAAACGGCTCAAGGAAGCCGCGACAGGTGAGCGGCTTTGCCCGTGAGGCGTCATGTCTTTGAAACTGAAAATTACCATCATTGCTTTCTGCCTGTTGATGCCCCGTGTTTTACGATGACGGCATTACGCCCATCGGTGTCTTTTTCGACAAAACCCACCGCAAGTACATTCACTTCGATCAGATCCCCACGGTATTCGTCAACGCCCTGCTGGCCGCGGAAGACAGCGATTTTTTCGACCACGGCGGGTTTGACCTCAAGGCGATCGTCAGGGCGCTTCTCGCCAATGTCCGCGCCGGCAAAGTGGTCCAGGGAGGCAGCACCATTACCCAGCAAACGGCCAAGAACATTTTTCGGCGCGAACGCCGTTCATTCAAGGCCAAGCTCAAGGAACTCTTCCAGGCCTTCATGCTGGAACGACGGTACGGCAAGGAAGAAATCCTGGAGATGTATGTCAATCAGTTCTTTGTCACCGGCTATGGCAAAGGGCTTCGGATCGCGGCCCAATATTTTTTCGACAAAGATGCGGAAGACCTCGACCTGGTGGAGGCCGCCTTTATCGCCGGTTGCGTGAAGGGGCCCAACCGCTACAACCCTTTCATTAAAAGGAGCGCGGCGGAAAAACAACGGGCGCGAGTGCTGGCCGGCCGGCGGAAGGATTATGTGATCGACCGGATGCTGCAAATGGGGTTTATCGATCCGGAGCGCCACGATGCGGCCAGGGCCCGCCAGGTCCCTTTCAAAGAGGGTAAAATCACCTATCGACTGAATGTCATACTGGACTTCATCAGAGAACAACTGGAATCGGAATATTTTCAATCGGTCCTCAGAGAGCAGGGGGTCGAAAACATCGCGGCATCGGGCATCAGCATCCGTACGGCGGTCAACAGGGAAATCGAGGAGGCGGCCCTCTCCAGCCTCAGGACCCATCTACCCCGGCTGGATGTGGAATTGGAGGGATACCCGGAAGGCAGGGCCGAAATTCACGACGACATTCTGGGGGCGAGCCCTGAAAAAACCGAAGGCGCCCTTCCCTTTGTTGCCCGGGTCACCGGGATCCAAACCAACGGAAACGGCGGCATTCTCCGTGTGGCCTGGGACGGCGCCGACGGTATCGTCTCCTTTGACGGTTACAAGGATATGGGGCAGGCCTGGCTCAGGTGGCGGACGGGCAAATCGACGGTCTTCGACCATAAGCAGGCGGCCCGTTTTCTGAAAATTTTCCATGAGGGCAATGCCGTTGCCGTGGTTGCGGCAACCCCTGAAAAAGACACCGAACAGGACGCTCCGCCGAATCTTCGTCTTACCAGCATACCTGAACTGCAGGGCGCCGTTGTCGTGGTTCAAAACGGCATGATCAAGGCCATGGCCGGGGGATTTTTCAACCGGTTTTTCAATCGCGCGACAGAGGCCAAACGCCAGTTGGGCTCCATTTTCAAACCATTGGTGTATGCAGCGGCGCTGCAGCTCAAATGGAACAGCCTGGACCCGCTTCAGAACATCGACGACATATTCCGGTTTGAAGGCACCTACTACCTCCCCCGCCCCGATCATTCGCCCCGCAGTCGGGAAGTTTCCATGACCTTTGCCGGAGCAAAATCGGAAAACCTGGCCACGGTCTGGTTGCTGTACCACTTGACGGATCAGCTAAACATGAGCGAATTTCGGGAATTGACGAAGCTGGTGGGACTCTCCCGGGAGAAAGGTGAAGCCTACCCTGAATATCGGAAGCGTATTCGCGACACGCACGGGGTGGTGGTGGGGCGCGAAGCGCTCATGGAGGCGGCCTTTGAAGCGGCAAAGCGCGAGGCCGTGTCCGATATCATCTTCTCCGGCGAAGAAGACATGCTGACAAATCTCAAGCTCCTGCACTACCGGCCGGATGCGGCCTGGGCGGAAGCGGGGGCCGCGGACGAGCGGGACATCCTGTATTTCGATTTTGGAAAGATCCGGGAGTCCAAGCTCGATATGGAGGCCCGGGTCCGCAAGGCGCACACCCTCCTGAGGCGGAACGGCCCGCTCACGGCCTTCCAGGACAGGGAGGCGATCGGGGAATCCCTGAAACACTTCTACCGAGCCGCCGGTGAAGGGCCGGGCGTTCGTATATGCTACGCTGAAAATCCCGATTCGCTCCCCGACGTCCCAACGCTTCCCATAACCCCGGAGGAATTCATCAGCGGGGCCTTGATCCTGAAAGCGGAGGACATCTGGATCGACGGACGATTCGTCGCCCACATGCTTGACCTCATTCAAGAAAATACGGCCCGACAGTACGAAAAACTCCAGGCCATCGAACCATACGAGCCGGAATGCCTGTTCCGCATCAGGGATTTCAGGACGCTTGTGGGACTGAAATACGTGGCAACGCTTTCGGAGCGTCTGGGCATATCCACGAAGCTGGACCCGGTGCTCTCGTTTCCCCTGGGCCCCAATGCCGTCAGTATCCTGGAGGCGGCCTTGGCCTATCAGGCCATGTTGACGGCGGAGCGCCATACCCTGGGCTCGAAGGACGACGGCTTGCTGACACCGATCATCACCCGGATTCTGGACCGCGAGGGGGAACCGATCTGGGAATATCGATCCGAGCCTCGGCCCGTACTTTCCGAAAGGATCGCCGTTTCCATAGGCGAAATTCTGCGGCAGGTCATGGTCAGGGGAACGGGCCGGCGCGCTCGGGATGCCGTGAAAATCCTGGGCGTTCCCATACCCACATTCGGCAAGACCGGCACGGCCAACCGGTTCACCAACTCCAGCTTTGTGGGGCATGTGCCGGGCCCGGACCCGGACAAGGGCCGGCTTGACACGAGGGAAGGCTATACAATCGCCGTTTATGTAGGATATGATGACAATCGGCCCATGAAAACCGATCATTTCGCCATTTACGGCGCTTCGGGGGCACTCCCCCTGTGGACCGACACCGCCAACGGCATTGTCAATTCCAACGCCTACCTGAAACGCCTGCAGCTGGCGGACCTTGCATTCGAATCGCCCGAACCGGCGTCTTTTGCGGTTCGCGCACAATTCGCCGAAGTGCCCGTATTGCCGATTTCAGGTCTTCCGGCCGCACAACCCGATGGTTCCCTGCCCAGGGTCTTGGGGGATGGGGCGTACCACGGCGGAAAATGGCGACCCGTCAGGACATTCGAACCCGTGAAAGGAGCGCCTGAATGAAAAAACTGATCGGGGCGGCCCTGATCATTTTGCTGACCTTTTCTTTTGGATGCGTGGGGCGTGTCGCGAAACCTGTTGAAAAGCCGATTGAACCGCCTCGTACGCCACGGGAACCGCTGGTATCGATGGTATACCTGGATGAAAAGATCCGCCGGCTGGAAACAACCGCTGAAAATCGCTCGCTTTCCGAGCAACAGCGGGAAACGGCCGTCAGACTCATCCAGTCCTACGGGCTCATCCGCAACACCGTTGCCCCACCCCCGCAGGAAGCCGAAGACCGCAAGATCATCGATGAATTCACCCGGAGCCTCAGCATGTTGGAAAAACAGTATTTTTCCGTCATGCCCTTAGAAAGCCCGGGTACGCCAACGCCCGGGCCATTGTCCAACTACCTGGAAAAACGCAATGCAGCGCTCGAGGCATATCTTCGAAAGGACTATGAGGCCGTTATCCGGCTCACCCGCGAATCGGCATCCGATTACGGCCCCGAGGCCGTGACGGGAAATGCAGGGCTGGCCTACGTCCTTTCCCTTGCCCACCAGGATATGATCGAAGAGGCCATTGCCGTCGCAAAAAAACTGGAGACGCAGCGCGAGCGCGGTCCCGACCGTGTCCTGCTTCAAACGAAAATTGCCGAATGGCAGCTGGAACTCGGACTCAGGGACAAGGCGGAAACGACATACAAGGGGCTTTCCCGATCGCTTGACGATCAACGGGGATTCGTGGACGCGCTCGGCAGGAAGATCGATGAGGCGCCTGTAGAGGCCTCTCCCGGGCAAGAAACCATGCCCCAACCGCTTGACCGGCGACCGCAAAGCGATGACATGGCCCGACTGCAGGCAAGGGTGGATGAATGCTTACGGGACAGCCGGTTCGAGAGCGCCCGCCAGGTCCTGATCGCAGCCCGAAAAGATGCCTCGTCCACCGCGGATATACTGGCCATCGATCGGGCCCTCGCGGATGTGGATGCATCGGAAGAACGCTATTTGACCGAGCGGATCGCCCTCATCACCAAGAAAAAAGATGCCTTGGATATCGCCGGAAAGCTGATTGAAGAGGAAAAGTATGAACAGGCCATTACCAGCCTTGAAGCCCTTGAAAACGAACAGGGCCAGGGCCTTGAGATCAAGGCCCTGAAGGCGCAGGCCATGGAAAAGCACATCCACGAAGAACGAAACAGGGCCGCTCGTCTGTATCTCCTGGCCCGACGAACGAAAGATGCTGAAAAGCAGGCCGAATACCTTCGCCAATCGCGTGACATACTTAAAAATATAGATGAGAAATACCCGTTATCTAATTATAATAAAAAAGTTAAATCAAATTTAAAAGTCGTTGAAAATGAGATGGAACGATTGGGTGTCGAATGACGCCGGCGCGACGTCCTGAAAGCCTGAAAGGCGGGATGTTATAGCAGCAAGGAGCCAGGAGCAGAAAGCGGAGAGTAGAAAAACAGGTGTCAGGGAAAACGAGGTGTTCGTGCACGAGAGCGCCGGGAAACCAACCTGTCATTCCCGCATGCTTTTGGCGGCCGTTCGGCCCTGAGCTCACGGCCGAAGGGGAATCCAGAGAACCGGAATGGGAAGGATTTGTATTTTGATTTGATATGATTACTGGATCCCCGCCAAGGACATGCGGGGATGACGGGGGGGCGGGTCGTAGATCCCGCCGTCTTTGGGCGGGGGACGACGGAAAAAAGGGGCTTAATTTTCAATGTTCAATCTTCAATGTTCAATGGCGGACGTCCGAGTGGTGGGGTTGGGCCAGGCATGCATGGACTACCTGGGGCAAATTCCCGCCTATCCCGATGAAGACGGAAAGATGCAATTCGACGCGTTGCACATGCAGTGCGGCGGCCCGGCCTCAACCGCCATGGTGACCCTTTCGCGACTCGGTATTCCCACATCTTTCCTGGGCGCCGTATCGGACGATGTCTTTGGTAAAGAGATTGTCAGGAACCTCGAACATGAATGCGTCGACATCTCATTTCTAAAAATAACACCCGGATATAACTCCCAATTTGCCTTTATCGCCATTACGACCGACAGCGGCAAGCGGACCATTTTCTGGCACAGAGGGACCGTGCCGGTCCTGACGCCCGCCCATGTGGACCTGACCCCTTTCGCCCACGCGCGCGTTCTTCACCTGGACAACCTGATGATGGAGGCCTCCATGGCGGCGGCTGCGCAGGCCCGCGCCCGAGGAATGATCGTCGTGATGGACGCCGGCACACTCAGGAATGGGAGCCGGGAACTGTGCGCCCATGTGGACGTGTTGATTGCCTCACGGGCTTTTGCGTATGCACTGAGTCCCCTGAAAAAAGGCCCGGAAGCGGCGCTTCGCTCGCTCCAGGCCCTTGGCCCGCAACAGGCGGTCATCACCCTCGGCCCCCGGGGAAGCATCGGGAGGGTCCGCCATGAAACCATTCAACAGCCTGCCTTTCAAGTCAAAACAATGGACACCACGGGCGCGGGCGACGTGTATCACGGGGCGTACATTTACGGGTTGCTTCAAAACTGGGACATGCCCCGATGCATGCGCTTCGCATCAGCGGCGGCGGCGCTGAAATGCACCCGCATCGGGGCGCAGGCAGGGATTCCCCTCCTGGACGAGGTGGAAAAACTGATCAAAGGACAAACCACGGATGACACGGATTTCACAAATAGGAACATGTAAGAAGTGAGCTATATATAACGACCTAAATCCTTGCGCATACATACACAGCGGTTTACAGAATACAGTTTTTCAAAATAGCTCTATCGCCGGCGATCTTAATAAGCGATTCGCAATTTGTTGTGACGCTGTGTATAGATCCGCCAAAAAGTCCGGCGGATAAAGTTATGAGCGCCGCCTCCGGCCTGAGGGGCG
>JAFDKD010000934.1 GCA_019307165.1 Deltaproteobacteria bacterium
TAAAAAGACCGAGGCCATCCAGAAGACAATCAACATATTGACCGCACGTATTCGTGCGGAGATTGCCAGTGCCAGACCGGCTGAGAGGGCAAACATCAACCGGTTCGTCTTCCATGCGACAGCCAGCAGCAGCAGCCCCAGCGTCATAGCAAAAGTGAAAAGGCTTTCCGTGAGAAGGTAGTAATCCAGGGCGATCAAATGAGGAGAGAAGGCCGTCAGAATGCCGGCCGCAAGGGCCCAGCCATAGGCCAATGCCATCCGTGCCAGTACGAAGGTGAAAACGCACACAAGCGCCCCCATGACCGCCTGCACCTTCAACACCGCCGGGTTGAGTCCGGCTTTACCTGTGAAAATGGTGAGGAAAAGAGGGAATCCGGGGGAGAGGTCCGTGTTCGACGTCGGGGGGCGGCCGTCTTTTCGGGGTGTTTCCAGGGAGTAAACGCCAAAATATTTGAGGTTGTAAGCGGCCTTCACATATTTGGCGGCGTCGGCCCTGATGGGCCGATTGACTATGGATTCGGACTGGTAAAGAAGCCTCACTCCCAATGCAATAATCAATATGACCGCCACGGCTGCGCACTCTCTCAGATAGCGATGACCGTCGCTGGACTTCCTTGGTTTCTCTGTGATTGCCGCGCCTCCCGTCTTCATTATTCTTGATGTACTTTAATGAACCGAACAGCTGCAATTTCTGTTTTATTGATTTGCCCGGTTCGGGTCTTTTGGTATCCGATTTGGCGATTTTCTCTCGAATCTCAACTGGCATATCTGTTCGGAAATCAGGCCCAGCATAAAAATGATCACGGACGTGATGAACAGAAGCGCGCTCATATTGGTAAAGCGGCCTTCGGTAAAATAGGAATAGGCATAGCGAGTCAGGCCAAGTCCGAACATCAGCAGGCTCACCGGTATGAAAATTCGCAAAGGGGAATACAGGGTCGCGATTTTCAGGATGATCATGAAAAACCCAGGGCCGTCACGAGAAAGTTTTATCTTGCTTTTTCCTCCTTTGCGCATTCGAATATTTATAGGGGCGTAACTGATGCTCCTGCCGCTTTTGAGCGCCCCCAGCGTCAAGGTAGTGGGGTAGGAATACCCGTTTGGCAGCAAGCGCAGGTGATCCCGCGCAATTTCCGTTTTGACGGCCCTGAAGCCGGAAGTGAGATCCTGAACGTTGAAACGAGTGACATAGGACGCCAACCAATTGTAGATTTTGTTGCCCAATGAGCGGCGAAGCGATGTCTGGCCGCCCTTGGGGCGAACGCCGACCACCATATCGTATTTGGAAAGGCCGTCGATAAGCACGGCGATATCTTTTGGATCGTGCTGGCCGTCCCCGTCCATGAACACCAGCAGATCATTTCGCGCCAGGCGTATCCCGGCTTTGATGGCGGCCCCGTTGCCCATATTGTACGGCTGTGTGTAAACCTCGGCGCCCGCTTCTTTCGCAGTTGTGGCTGATTGATCTGTGGAACCGTCGTTTACAACCAGGACGTCATAGTCGGGATAAAGCGTCTTGATTTCCCTGACCAGGCCCCCGATTGTCCCTTGCTCGTTATAAACGGGGATAACGACCGTAACGCAGCGGTTTGCAGATTTCGGGATTTCTGAATCAAGAGAGTTCATTTACTAAAATGCTCCAATTTTATTTATGCAAGTTCCGGGCATTAATATAGCATCGTTAATAAATTTGAGCAAAATACGTTACAAGTCAGGACCTTCCTGAAGCCCCCTCATTCCCATAGCTCTCACACTGATCTGCGATATAAGCGGCCACATCAATCGTCTCAGCCAGCAACTGTTCCCGGCTTCGCCCGATGTTGTCTCGATTCGGTTCCGTCATCATCCCCCGAAGCTTTTCGATGCCCTCACGAGGCGTCTTGGCCGCTTCCAGCAACCCACGCCGGCGAAGGAAACGAACGTAGCCTCTGGTGTCCGAAACCGAGGAGATTAAAAGGGAAGGCGTCCCGAGGACGGCTGCCTCGGTGGCAGGCGTGCATCCGTCACCAACGACGATGGTCGCAAAAGCCAGGGCATCGTGAAAGCGATGCGGTTCGATGGGT
>JAFDKD010000204.1 GCA_019307165.1 Deltaproteobacteria bacterium
GGAGCCGCCGTTGTACTGGCAGCCGGTCTTACGCATGAACATGCACTCACACCCTTCTTTAACGCTTGAACAAACCATTTTGACCACATCCTCTCTCTGAATTACTTTTTAAACTGTTTTTTATGACAAGCCTTTAAAACATTGTCAAGTAAAATATGCATGCTATTCGGTTTTTCAAGGGAAAAACCGAATAATCTATTCGTCCATCAACCGAAGGCCCAACTCCTGAAGTTGCGCCCGGTCCACTTCCGACGGGGCATCGGTAAGGAGGCAGGTGGCGCTGGTGGTCTTGGGGAAGGCAATGACCTCGCGGATGGATTTCGCGCCGGTCATGATGGCGACCAGCCTGTCGAAACCGAGGGCCATGCCGCCGTGGGGAGGGGCCCCGTATTTGAGGGCCTCCAACAGAAATCCGAACTTGTCCCGGGCCTCATCCGACGAGATGCCCAGTAGATGAAACACCTTTTCCTGCAGATCGAGAGTGTGAATTCTCACGCTGCCCCCGCCGATCTCGGCGCCGTTCACCACGAGGTCGTAAGCGCGGGCACTCACTCGTTCCGGTTCCGTTTCAAGGAGGGCCATATCCGCCTCCACCGGCGCGGTAAAGGGGTGGTGAACCGCCATGAGCCGGTTCTCGGCTTCGTCAAATTCAACCAGCGGAAACCGGGTGATCCACACGAAGGCGAAACGGTCCTTATCGATCAAATCCAGCCGATCGGCCACCGCCAGGCGAACGGCGCCCAGGGCCGGATTGGCCACGCGGGGTTGATCCGCCACCATCAGGACCAGGTCCTCCGGCGTAGCGCCCACGCGCTCGTTCAACGACGACTTGACCTCATCGGCGAAAAACTTGCCCACCGAGGACTGCCACCCATTGTCAGGGCCCACCTTGATGGAGACAAGCCCCTTGGCGCCGTGCTCCGCGGCCACGGCGCCCAGTTCATCCAGGTTCTTCCTGGAAAAGGAAGCGGCGCCCCCTTTCACACGGATGGCCTTGATGACCCCGCCGGCCTCGCATACGGTTTTAAAAACCCTGAACTCGGATCGGGCGGCGATATCCGACACGTCCGTCATCTCCATTTCGAAACGGGTATCGGGTCGATCGGTGCCGAAACGGTCCATGGCATCATGGTATTCGATTCTCGGAATGGGCGAGGGGATTGAGAGGCCCAAAATCTCCTTGAAAAGGTCCGTCATCATGTCTTCGAACACGCCCATGACCGCGTCCTCATCGACAAATGCCATCTCCAGGTCCACCTGGGTGAATTCCGGCTGGCGGTCGGCCCGCAGGTCTTCATCCCGGAAGCACCGCACGATTTGGTAATATCGATCGAAACCGGCAACCATCAGGAGCTGCTTGAAGAGTTGGGGCGACTGGGGAAGCGCATAAAACCGGGACCTGTTGACGCGGCTCGGGACCAGGTAGTCCCGCGCGCCTTCCGGCGTGCTCCTGGTCAAAAATGGCGTTTCCACCTCCATAAAGCCCCGACGGTTCAACCCCTCGCGGATCCTGGATGCAATTCGGTGCCGTTGATGAAACAGCTTGAAGACCTGCGGTCGCCTCAGTTCCAGATACCGGTATTTGAGCCTGAGGGTTTCGGATGCATCCACGGCCCCATCCACCTGAAACGGGGGCGTTTCGGTTCGATTTAAAATCTTGAGGACCTGCGCCTTCAGCTCGATGGTCCCCGTGGGAAGGCTGAAGTTTTCCTGACCTTTCAACCTCGGCGCCACCACGCCCCGGACGGCGATGACCCATTCGTTTCTCAGGACATGGGCCTTTTCGTGACTCTCCTTGTCGACCTGAGGGTCGAACACGACCTGCGTTATCCCGTCCCGGTCCCTGAGATCGATAAAAATAAGGTTGCCCAGGTCGCGTCTGCCGTTGACCCAACCCATGAGCAGTACTTCCCGAGCCGTGTCATCGGCCCCGAGTTCTCCGCAGCCGTGAGTCCGCTTCCAGTTTCCCAGCGAATCTATGCGCGGTCGGACGTTATCCGACATATTCTGCATCCTTTCCTATGAACGGCTCACCCCAGCAATTCCGTCAGCCGCGCGACGCAGTCTTTCAGGCTCAGCTCCGACTGCTCTTTTGTGTCCATGTCCCTGAGCAGGCCGACGCCCGAGGCCATTTCATTATCCCCGACGATCAGGACATGTGCGGCCTGCAGGCGGTCCGCCTGTTTCATCTGGGCCTTGAGGCTCTTGGATTGATAACTCATATCGACCCCCAGGCCGCTCTTCCGCAGCTGGAAGGCCCATTGGAAGGCCGCTTTCTCGGCATCTTCCCCCAGCGCCGCAATATACAGGCCCGAGCGCTCCGCCCCCGGCCCGCCGCTTTCCTGAAGAAGCGCGACCAACCGTTCCATGCCCACGGCGAAACCGATGGCGGGATGGTCCGGGCCTCCCAGCAGCTTGACAAGTCCATCGTAACGGCCCCCGCCGGCCACGGCGTTCTGGGCGCCCAGCCGCTCCGTCCGGATCTCAAACGTGGTGCGGTTGTAATAATCCAGGCCCCTGACCAGTTTGTGGTTGATCATGTAGGAAATGTTCAGATGGTTCAATAACGCCTGCACCTCGCCGAAGTGCCCGTCACAGTCCCCGCACAGATAATCCGGAATAGAAGGCGCATCGGCAATCACCCCCTTGCACCCGTCCACCTTGCAGTCAAATACCCGTAGCGGGTTGGTCTGCCGCCGGCGGAGGCAGTCCGCGCAGAGGCCATCGGCCTTGTCCTGAAGAAAAGCCCGCAACTCGTCCCTGAAACGCGGGCGGCACTCAGGGCACCCCAGGGCGTTGATATTGAGGCACAAATCGCCCAGGCCTATGGTTTCAAACAGTTGCATGGCCATGGCGATGATTTCCGCGTCGCTCCGGGGCCCCGGGTCCCCGAAGATTTCGGCATTGATCTGATGGAACTGGCGGAACCGCCCCAGCTGTGGCTGCTCGTGCCTGAACATGGGCCCGATGCTGAACAGTTTCCGGATGGGGTTTTTCCCGTAAAGTCGATGCTGGATATAGGCCCTGACCACGGAAGCCGTTGCTTCCGGTCTCATGGTCATTCCCCTGCCCTTGCTGTCGGTCAGGGTGTACATCTCCTTGGAGACGATATCCGTTTCCTCGCCGATCCCGCGGCTGAAAAGCTCGGTCCACTCCAGAACCGGCGTCTTGATCTCCTGAAAACCGTACGCCGTATATATCCGCCTTGCCGCGGACTCCAACCGCTGCCAGTAGCCGACCTCTTCAGGCAGGATGTCTTTGAATCCCTTTATGCTGTTAAATGACAATGGACCGCCTTCCCTCCTCATGGATGCGCCGCACCTTCTAGCAGAGGCGCGGGCGTTCGTCAATCAATTCGCTCCCCACAGGCCCTACTTCACCTTAATCTTGGTCACGCGCTTTTTCTCTTTTTTCGCATCGCTTTTCTCGAAATGCGTGATCCGTTCGTCCACCAGGGCACGAACGGCCTTCAGGAACTCGATGCGCGACTTGCCCAAATGCTTGTGAAAGTCCGATCCCTTTCCGGTCCTTTTTTCAAGGTCTGAAAAAAACCTGCCGACCGGGCACAACATGGCGCCCCCTTCATTCTTTTCCTTGCTCATGATGCTCACCTCCAAATCGGACCAGCAGATCCCGGCCCTCAAGGGTAGCGGTGACGGTGTCCATGGCAGCCACCTGCCTCGGCAGCAGGATGTGCTGCTTGTGACTCCCCACCCGCACGATCAATTCATCGGAGATCTTGTTCAACTCGACATCTTTTTTCGTTAAAAATGGAAGTTTTATGGCCAGCCGGTACTCACCGTTGTCCTTTGTCAGGCTGTACGGCGCGCCTTCAAAGAAACGATCCAGCGGGTCTCTGTCTCCATAGACCTTTCGGGCCAGGTCCCGGAGGCTTTCATACCCCAGTATTTCACTCCTGAAAAGATCCACGGGAAAAATGGGGATAGGGCTGAAATACGACTTTGCCCTGTCCAGGTATCGCTTCTGGTTCTCCCGCCAGCCGTCAAAATATCTGTCCTTTACTTCGCGGGGAATGATCCGGTTCATGATTATCCCGTCGATGTTCATCCGGTAGAGGCAGAAGTACATGAACGCCCTCTGGGTTTCTTTCAATACGATCTTTTCCGGGTTGGCGACAAGGCGCACCGTCGTGATCTCCGGATCGGCCAGGATCTCGTCCACCCCTTGAAGTCGCTTGAAGAGATTCTCGATGGCCGCAAAATAGTCATCCGTAGGAAGCGGGATGTCGTATATCCGCTTGGCCACGGGCCGGACAACCCTCGCGATGGTTCGCTCCATCCGGAATATCTTCTTGATGTACCACTCCAGGGTGGTCGGGATGCTGATAAACCGGAGCGATTCGCCCGTGGGAGCGCAATCCAGAATGATCACATCATATTTCTTTTCCCTGGCATACCGGTTGATATAGAGAAGCAGGCTCACCTCTTCCATGCCCGGCAGAATGGCCAGTTCCTCGGCCAGGATTTCATCGAGGCCCGTGGTATTGAGAAGAAGAGAAAAATACTTGTAGATATCCCCCCAGTTTTTGCTGATCTCCTCCTGAATATCCAGTTCCTGTATCCAGAGGTTTTTCCCGACCTTTATGGGCCGCCCCCGATTCCGATCGAGGAGTCCATTTTCGAGATCGAAAATATCCGAAAGGCTGTGGGCCACGTCCAGGGACATGATGACCGTTCGCCGTCCCGACTCGGCCGCTTGAATGCCGGTGGCGGCCGCCATGCTGGTCTTGCCCACGCCGCCCTTTCCCGCGAAAAATATGATCCTCAACGGATGTCTCCTCTTATTCCATTTGCAGAACCTGGCCTTCTGGGCCAAGTTCTGCAAATGGAATAAATATAGGACACAATGGGGATGCCGTCAAATGCTGACTTTCGCCCGGCAAATGGTTAACATAACGGCATGATTCCTTTACGCGACACCATTCAATCCAGAAATTATCCCGTCGCCAACACATTGATCATCGCTGTCAACGTGGCGGTATATCTGCTGCAGGCGGCACAGGGGTTGGATGGCAACCGATTCATCTTGACCTACGGGTTGGTCCCGGCCCGGTATTCGGTCCCTGAAATCGCCGCGTACTTCACATGGTGGCAGCAGGTCATTGCCTTTGCTTCCTTCATGTTCCTTCACGGGGGTTTCTGGCACCTCCTGGGAAACATGTGGTCCCTGTATATATTCGGCGACAATGTGGAAGACCGCCTCGGCTCATTGCGCTACATCTTCTTCTACCTGCTTTGCGGCATCGCCTCGGGTCTCACCCACCTCATGATCAATTTGTCTTCCAAGGTCCCGACCGTCGGCGCCAGCGGCGCCATCGCCGGTGTCATGGGGGCCTATCTCCTGCTTTATCCGCGTTCAAAAATCCTGACGCTGATACCGATTTTTTTCATACCCTACTTCATCGAACTGCCCGCCTTTCTCTTTATCGGCATCTGGTTCCTGCTTCAGTTTGTCAGTGCAGCGGCCTCTTCCGCCGGGGGGGGCGGCATTGCCTGGTGGGCCCACATCGGCGGTTTTGTGTTCGGCATTATCTTCCTGAAGCTCTTACTTCGTCTGCCCCGGACCGGTCTTTCCGACCAGGTTCGCTCCCGGACCACCAAGCATCGGACCCCCCGTCTGCAGGTCGTTCGCCCCCGGGCCGGCGACGGGGACCCCAATCTCTACGGGACCATCGCGGTAACCCCGAGGGAGGCGCGTTCCGGCGCTCAGAAACTGATTAATGTACCCTGGGGCTTTCAAAAGCGCCTCTTCAGGGTGACCATTCCGCCCGGCATCCGGGACGGCACGGTGCTCCGGCTCGAGGGCATGGGGAAGCAGGCGGGAGATGTGAGAGGGGATCTGAATCTCAAGGTGACCCTGCAGGAAGAGCAGTGAGCAACTTTCCAGTCAGCACCGCCTCTGGCCTGGGGGGCGGCCCCGCCCAAGGACGGCGGGATCTCCGCTCCGCTCCGACAAGTCTAATCGATCGGGAAACTTCACGAAGACGGGAACCTTCGTGCTCGTTGTCGTTGTCGTTGTCGTAATCGTTATCGATTTCAATCAATGACTCACACAAATCGCCGTAGGGTGGGATTTTACATCCCACCACTGAGACAGGCAATGGACAACCGATCTTCGGCGGCATGTAAAA
>JAFDKD010000935.1 GCA_019307165.1 Deltaproteobacteria bacterium
TTGTCTTCAGTCCCACCGCATGGGGCCGGGACGGCACGCCCGAGGGCATCGCGTATGCCAAGCAGCTGGGCTTTGAGGTGGTGGCCAAGATCGAATACCCCTACACGGCCACGGACGCCACCAACGAGTGCATGCAGCTCCGAAAGAAAAAGGCCCAGTACGTGGTCTACCACGGCTACTCCGGGGCCGGTTCCTACACCGCCATCTTTTTCAAGACCGCCAAGAAGATTCTCAAAAACGTCCAGCTCATGGGCACCCATTACACCACGGGCAGGTTTCCCATCCTGGTGGCGCAGGAGGCATTTGACGGGTATGTGGGCGTGGCCACGCGGCCGTTCATGGACGCGATTCCCCGGGCCAAGACACCCATGGACAACTCATTCGTCAAACTCTCGCACGATTTCGCCAAAAAGTACCGCCCCGAGGAGTATAAGAAAGGCCTGAAGGGCGGCGGCATCAAGGACATGTTTCTTTACAGCGAGGGGCTTACCTATGCACTCCTTATCCAGGAGGCCCTGGTACGGGCCGACACTATGGGTAATCTGACCCGGGAAGTCGTCAAAAGGGCCCTGGATACCATGGTCTGGGATGCCAAGGGCATGTTCGGCGGCCAGAAATTTTCCTACAAGTCCCACACCGTCCCCATGCTCAGGATCTTCAAAGCCAAGGTGAAGATGGTCAAGATGGGGGGCAAGAACATCCCCACGGGCGGGGTTTATCCCATCACCGACTGGATCAACACGGACATGGTCAAGTGGTAGATATCGGTTGAAGAGCAGGGTGATCGGGGAGATCCCCTGCTCTCTCTTATGGATGAACACATCCTTTTATGAATTTGAGCTGAGGGCGTCCCGCCGGCGATCCATCAGGCCTTTGTTTCGGCCGTCAACGGCGGACGCACTCAAAACACGGAGGTCGGCATGCTCGATCTGATTCAGACCCTGGGCTCCGGGGTGTTGGTGGGTATGGTCTACGCCCTTCTGGGTCTCTGCATCGTCATCATCTTCAAGGCCTCGGAGGCATTTAATTTCGCCATCGGGGAATTCCTGGTCATTGGCTCCTTTCTCTTTTATACCCTCTTCTTCGACCTCAATATCCCCTTTATCGTCGCCCTGCCGCTGGGCCTGTTGGCGGCCGCCCTTTTCGGGGCCATTGTGGAGCGATTGGCCATCAAACCCCTGCTGGGGAGAGACCCCATCTCCATGACCATCGTGACTCTCGGCCTGGGCTTTTTTCTGAGGGCGTGCGTCCAGCTGGTGTGGGGCTCCCACACCTATTCCTTTTTTCTGGACCTCCCGGACATCACCATAGAAGCCGGGGAGCTCCTCTACCTGTCCGATCCCATCTGGGCGGGGATTCTGGGCCTTCTCACCTTCGGCCTGGTGATTTTCTTCATCTTCCGCACCCGCTGGGGCCTGGCCATCCGCGCCACCTCCGAGGACCAGGCCAAGGCCATGGCCTTCGGGATCAACGCCCGGTTCGTGCTTCTGCTCGTATGGGCGGTCAGCGCGCTTTGCGTCGCCGTCGCGGGAATCATGATCTCCAATTTCGGCGCCCTCCAGGTGGGCATGGGATTTGTCGGGCTGCGGGCCATACCCGTGGTCCTCATCGGGGGCATGGACAGCATCGGAGGGGCCCTTGTGGGCGGGATCATCGTGGGCATATGCGAGGCCCTTGCCGGCGCCTATATCGAGCCCCTGGGCCTGATCGGGTTCAAGGACGTGGCCCCCTATATTCTGCTTCTAATCGTGCTCCTGATTCGTCCCTATGGGCTATTCGGGACCGTCCGGATCGAGAGGGTGTAGCCATGTTAGCCATTGAAAACCTGCGGGTTGTATATCATGACGTGATCTCCGTGCTGAACGGCATGTCCATGACGGTCAACGACGGGGAAGTCCTGGTCGTCATTGGGGCGAACGGCGCCGGAAAAACCACCCTGCTCCGTTCGGTCGCGGGCATGATCGATTTTTACGACGGCGATATCATCGAGGGGGACATCAAGATGGACGGCAAGTCCATCAAGGGGCTGGATGCCACCGACATCATGAAGCGGTACTGCGTC
>JAFDKD010000936.1 GCA_019307165.1 Deltaproteobacteria bacterium
GTGGAACGAGTTGCCACGCGTTTTGCCGAAACCCATGAAGCAAAGATCCATGTCATGCGATCCGAACTGGATGAACTGAAAACGCAAGGCAGGAAGGCGGTCGTTTGGGGGGCCGGGTCAAAAGGGGTGGGCTTTCTGAATGCCCTGGGCGGATATGAGCGGATCGAATATGCGGTGGATGTCAACAGGAGAAAACAGGGGATGTACGTTGCGGGGGCCGGACAAAAAATCGTACGGCCTGAGTTTCTGAAAGATTACTGCCCGGATATCATTCTGATGATGAACCCGGTATATGAAGACGAAGTCAAACAGCAACTGGCGGATATGGACCTGCGTGCCCGCCTTCTTGTGCCGTGATGGGTAAAGAATCCCCGCGCACCGAAGATCCCGTTATGCGGGGCAGGGTGGAGCTTTGGTCCAGCCTTCAACAGGGGCCATTTACCCGTTCTGCATTCAGAGCCTCAGCCCCAAGCGACTCAATGGCACAGACCATAAACATGCCCCCCGCCCATCGAAGCTTCCGCCATGCGTGGCAGGCCCGGCTTGGTTCCGCCTCAGGCGGACTTCGTCGCGGCACGCGGGGCTTTATTCGTAAAAGAACGCCCTGTTTCGCATCTGTCGCTACCTCTCACTAAGGACCCCGAATATGCGCCGGTATCTTTCGGAGATCGTCATCAGCCTCATCCTGGTCGCAGCCGGCCTGGCCGTTTACGGCCAGGTGTTGAGTCACGATTTCCTCAATTTGGATGATGATGTCTATATAACCGAAAACCCGTATGTCAGCCAGGGATGGCACGCGGAAGGTTTCACCCGGGCCTTCACCAGCGACCTTCACGGCCACTGGCATCCGCTGACCTGGCTGAGTCACATGACGGATGCACAGTTGTTCGGCCTGAATCCGGGGGGGCACCACCTCACCAGTCTGGTCTTTCACCTGGCAAGCACGCTGCTGCTTTTTTTCCTCCTGAGGCGAATAACGGGCGCCGTCTATCGAAGCGCGGCGGTGGCTGCTCTGTTTGCGTTCCACCCCCTGCACGCGGAAACGGTGGCCTGGGCCGCGGACCGCAAGGACATCCTGGCGGGCTTTTTCACCCTGCTCACACTCCGGGCATATGTGGCCTACACGGCAGACCGTACATTGACGCGCTATGTCCTGGCCCTTGTTTGTTTCTCCCTCGCCCTGTTGAGCAAGTCCATTGCCGCCACGGTGCCGGCGCTGCTGCTGCTGCTGGACTACTGGCCGTTGGGCCGAACCCATTGGATGCTTGCGGAAACCGGCGGGAGCGGGGATCAAAGCGGCCCAAGGGATGAGGCGTCCCTGCGGCATCTTCTCTGGGAAAAGGCGGGATTTGCCGTTCCCGTGATCCTTACGGCCATCGTGACGATCTCGGCCATGGAAGGCCGGCAGGTGGAGGACAGGCCCCTTTCCCAATGGTGGGCCGCCGATGCCCTGGTCAACTATGTTACTTATATCCGGCGAACCCTGTGGCCGACCGACCTGACCGTGCTCTATCCCTATTTCATCCATGTGCCCTTGTGGAAGATCGTGGGGGCGGGCATGATCCTGCTGGCTATTTCCATTGCCGCAATCCTCTGGGCCCGCCGCCGCCCGTACCTCATCGTCGGATGGCTCTGGTATCTCGTCATGCTGCTACCGGTGATCGGCGTAATCCGGGCCGGTCCCCACAAGATCGCAGACCGCTACACCTATCTCCCGCTTATCGGCCTCTTCATCGCCGGGGTGTGGGGCGTATCCGAACTTGCGGGGCGCCGACGGTACCGTCGGCACGGGCTGGCAGTGATCGGCGCGGCCGTCATAATCGCCGTCATGGTGGGTGCGTGGCATCAGACGCGTTACTGGAAAGACAGCGAGTCATTGTTTTCACACGCCGTTTCCATCTATCCCCAAAGCTGGCTTGCCCATAACAACCTGGGAGACGCGCTTGCGGAAATGGGGGATTATGAGGGGGCCGTTCGCAGTTTCCGGAAGGCGAATCGGGCCAATCCCCGTTACGCCAGGACCCATTACAACCTGGGCAACGCCCTCGCCCGAGCC
>JAFDKD010000205.1 GCA_019307165.1 Deltaproteobacteria bacterium
GCCGCCGCTGGACACCGCTGACGATAAACCCGAACCGGTAGCTGTTGAGCCGGCGGCAAGCGATGAGGCCGTTCCCTCGCAAGACACGGAGACGCCGCCGCTGGACACCGCTGACGATGAACCCGAACCGGTCGCTGTTGAGCCGGCGGCAAGTGATGAGGCTGTTCCCTCGCAAGACACGGAGACGCCGCCGGTGGACACCGCTGACGATAAACTCGAACCGGTCGCTGATGAACCGGCGGCAAGCGATGAGGCCGTTTCAGTCGAAGAAGAGGTCCCTCCGAAAAGCGATGAATCCGTTGACGCAGAACCCGAAGACGGCGATGCGAAAAAAATCGATGAAGCGCCTTCAAAATTGGAGACTTAGCACCCGGACGCACAATGAACTCAATTGGAGGCTGACGCCATGCGCCATGTTCCATGCGCAATGCGATACTCTTGCATCCCATGGCCGGAAAAAAACACCCCATATTGATGGTCCTGCTCATTTTGTTCGTAGTTGTTCTCTTTTTGGGTGGGTCCATGTTTTTTGTGCTCAAGCTGGTCGGCCCTTCATCGACCCTGTCGTTCGATGAAAAGATCGGCGTCGTCACCATTGAGGGGACCATCATGCAGTCCCGCGACATCGCCTCTCAGGTAGAGCAGTTCAAGAAAGACAAACGGATCAAGGCGATCCTGTTGCGGATCGATTCTCCGGGAGGGGCCATCGGACCGACCCAGGAAATCCACCGTGAGGTGGTGAAAGCCGCGAAGAGCAAACCGGTGATCGCTTCGCTGGGCGGCGTGGCCGCTTCGGGGGGATATTACATTGCAGCGGCGGCGGACAAGGTGGTGGCCAATCCGGGAACCATTACGGGCAGCATCGGCGCTTTGATGCAGTTCGTTCGAATCGAAGAACTGCTGAAAAAAATCGGGGTCAGCATGGAAGTGCTGAAAAGCGGAGAATTCAAGGATATCGGCTCGCCCCACCGGGATTTGACCCAGCGGGATAGAGACATTATCGAAAAATTGATCGGTGAGATTCAGCACCAGTTTGTGGAGGCGGTGGCCGGAGGCAGAGACCTGCCCATAGAAACGGTCGAGGCGATCGCCGACGGCCGCATTTTCACCGGCGCCCAGGCCAAAGAAATGGGACTGGTGGATGAACTGGGAAATTTTCAGGACGCGGTCGAAATCGCCAGGAAAGAGGCCCGCATAGAGGGTGACGCAAGCCTGGTTTACCCCCGGAAGAAACAGAGGATTTGGGATTCCCTGTTTACATCGGCCTTGAGGTCGTTCGTTTCCCTGCTGCGGCAGTCGGAGATGCGTGCGGAGTACAGGTGGAATGGGCTCTCGGCGCCGGGCCTCAGAGAAAACAACTGATATCTCCTTTACCCTTTCGGATGACTGAAGGCGTATCGTCGATGAGCGAAACCACGCTGGAAGGACTCGGGTAACGTATGCCGCCGTCCACGATCACATCAAGAAAGGACCCATAGGCTTCCCTGATGGCCAAAGGGTCGTCGTAACCCGCGCTGGTGCTGATGATGGGCCGACCGAAGGCGCCGACAATTCCCAAACAAATATTGTTGTCCGGAACCCTTATCCCGACCGTCTTTCGCTTGGTCAGCATGATCTTGGGTACAAGCCTGGTCCCTTCGAGGACAAAGGTGTAGGGTCCGGGCAGCAGTCGTTTCATGGTCTTATAGGCGTAGTTGGAGACTACCGCGTATCGGCTGATCCCTTTGAGGTTTTCGCATACAATGGAAAAGGGCTTTTTCAAGGGGCGGTTTTTCAACCTGTAAATCAGCTCTATTCCCCGTTTGTTGTATAGATCGCATCCGATGCCATAAAAGGTGTCGGTCGGGTAGACAATAACGCCGCCCGATTCCAGAACCTGACTTACCCGGTTGATCAGCCGTTGCTGCGGGTTATCCTCGTTAATGGACAGCATGACGGCTTTTTTGGTTCGCTTGTTTTCCATAGATTATCGCGTTATATCCGGCTCCTCACAATGGCATTCATGCCATGCCGTGCAATGCGGGGCCATACCAGGAGCGCCCCATGGGGTTCACGTTACTGATGAATTTCTATTCGGTCTTGCTGGGCCTGATCGTCGGAAGCTTTGCAAACGTATGTATTTACCGGATACCCCTGGGTAAATCCATCGTACGCCCCCCGTCCAGCTGTCCCCAATGCGGAAACAGGGTCCGCTTCTACGACAACATTCCCCTGATCAGCTATATGCTTCTTCGCGGCAGGTGCCGCGTCTGCGGTCAGCGCATCCCGTTGGTGTATCCATTGGTGGAGGGGCTGTTCGGGCTCCTCAGCCTGGTTCTCTTTAGCAGATACGGCGTCGGTTTTCAATATATCCTCTTCCTTATATTCGCGGGCGCGCTGATTGTAATCAGTTTTATCGATTTCAGGCACCAGATCATCCCCGATGTTCTCTCCCTGCCCGGGATCGCCGCAGGCCTGGCGGTGACGGCCGTGTATCAATGGGCGGTCACGGGCCGCGACGTGTTGGAAGGCCTGAATCTGACGCGGTTTGCCGGCGGGTCGGCCCCCTATTTTATGATGGGGGAGATTACCTGGTTGGATTCGCTTCTGGGGATCGTTGCCGGTGGCGGCAGCCTTTTTCTGGTGGCCGTCGCCTTCGAGTATCTGACGGGCAAGGAAGGAATGGGCGGGGGAGACATCAAGCTGCTGGCCATGATCGGCGCCTGGCTGGGCTGGCAAAGCCTTATCCCGGTGGTTCTCATGTCCTCGTTTTCGGGGGCCCTTGTGGGCTCCGTCTATCTTCTGCTTTCGGGTAAGGGCTTGCGTGTGAAAATACCCTTCGGCCCGTTTCTTGCCCTGGGTGCACTCCTTTATCTTTTCTTCGGCGTAACCATCACAAACACGTACTTCCGTTTCTTTGCCTGAGGATGCCATGTTGCGGCTGCCGAATTACAGTCTCATGAGAGGGATCGTCGGCCATTTGGCCATACTGATCCTTTCCGCCATGCTCCTTATTAATTTCATCATGGTCAAGTTTTCGGAACGGGACATGATGAAAGGCAAGATATCTCTTGGGCGGATGATGCTGCTGGCCCTGGATCAGCAGGTTGAGATTCGCAATGGTTGGCGGGAGCGGCAGGGCGGCATCGCCGTTCCGGAGGCCCTTGCATCGGAGGTCCTTGAGGCAGGCGGTTTTTCCTCTGTCCTCATGGTGGACGGCAGGGGGCGGGAGACCTTTCGTCTTGGTTTGTTTCAGGATTTCAAGGCCGAGGCCGTTTCTACCGCGAGAAAGGCCCTGGCCGGTCGATCCATGTGTTTGGAACTGAAGGGGAGAAGGTGGGGGGTGACCTGGTTCGCCCACGAAAGACTCCACGTTGCCGCGCCCATTCTGAAGCAGGGAGACGCACGGGGCGCATTATGCATCACCGCCGACCTCGCGCCCCTGTACGAGAACCTGAGAAGGTCCGAGGGGTTGATGCTTCTGTATATCCTTCTCAATACCCTGATCCTCGTTTTCGTAGGCATATACCTCCTTTCAAGAACGGTCATTCGGCCGATTCATCGATTGCTTCGGATAACGGAGCGCTTTCAGGGCGAGGCGCCCTTTCCCCGGCTCCCGGAAGCCCCCAGGAATGAAATGGGTCAGCTTTTCGGTTCGCTCAATGCCATGCTCAAACGCCTGGAAGAGAACAAGACCGATCTGCAGGGCCACATTATGTCGCTTGAGCAGGCCAACCGTGCGATCCGGGAGGCGCAGGACAGGATTGTCAAAACGGAAAAACTGGCGTCCGTGGGACGCCTGGCAACGGGTGTGGCCCATGAGGTCGGGAATCCACTGAGCATCGTTTCGGGCTACCTGGAACTGCTCGAAAGCAACGGGTTGAGCGTGGATGAACGGAGGGATTGCCTGAACCGCATCGCCTATGAGATCGAACGGATCGATCAGACCATCCGGCAATTACTCAGTTTTTCGGAGTCCGGGGCCGGAGGCCGGCATGAGACTTCGGTGCACGCCGTTATCCGGGAGACGGTAGCGGACCGGGGGCCGGCCCTTGCCGATGGAAGGGTGCGGGTAGAGACCCGGCTGGAGGCCGGGGACGATCGGGTCCGGGCGCATCCGTTTCAGTTAAAACAGATAATGTCGAACGTGATGGCGAATGCAGTCGATATTCTCAAGGCCGATGATCCCGATGGGGCGGATCGTTCCCAAGGTCTGATTACCGTGCGGACGCGGAATACCGATGGAAGACTGGAAGTCGCTTTCGCCGATAATGGGCCCGGCATTGCCGACGCCGACGTTACACGCGTGTTCGATCCGTTTTACACCACCAAGGAGCCGGGGATGGGTACGGGCCTGGGCCTCGCGGTTTGTCACCGGATCGCGGAAGACCTCGGGGGCGGCATCCGGCTGGAGAGCGCTGTGGGAAAAGGGACCACGGTCATTATTGACATTCCTTTGGCCTGCGCGGACAATGGGGGGAATGGTGACAAGCGAGGGGAATAATGGCGGCGGCACGCGTCCTGCTCATCGATGATGAAACGAACATGCGGCACCTCCTGAGCATCATGCTCGGCAAGGCCGGGTATGACATCGAGGAGGCCGGAAACGGGATCGATGCTTTGAAGAAACTGGCATCGTCCCGGTTCGATTTTGTGCTCTGCGATATCAGAATGCCGAAAATGGACGGGATGACGTTTCTCAAGCAGGCCAGGGACCTGCACCCGGAGACGACCTATATCATGATGTCCGCCTACGGGACCACGGACTCGGCCATAGAGGCCATGAAGGAGGGGGCGTACGATTATATTTCGAAACCGTTTAAGACCGATGAGGTATTGATTACCCTGAAAAAGGCCGAGGAGAGGGGCCGTCTCAGGCAGGAAAACATCAGGCTGAAGTCCAGAATCAGCGAGATCGAGAAAAAGTATTCTTTTGGTAATATCGTGGCCAGGAGCGAGGCCATGGCCGGGGTTTTCGGCCTGGTGAGCAAAGTCGCGGGGCACAAGACGACCGTATTGGTCACCGGAGAAAGCGGGACGGGAAAGGAATTGATCGCCAAGGCGATTCACGCCAACAGCGAAAGGGCGGATGGGCCGATCGTCACCATCAACTGCGGCGGAATTCCCGAAAACCTTCTCGAAAGCGAGTTGTTCGGTTATAAAAGGGGGGCCTTCACCGACGCAGTCAAGGACAAGCCCGGGTATTTTGAAGAGGCGGACGGCGGAACCATCTTCCTCGACGAGATCGGCGAGCTTCCGCTTTCACTCCAGGTGAAGATGCTGCGGGTCTTGCAGGAAGAGGAAATCACCCCCCTGGGGGGTGTCGGGTCCCTGAAGATCGACGTGCGGATCATTGCCGCCACGTCCAAAGACCTGAGCAGGGAGGTTCAGGAAGGAAATTTCAGGGAAGACCTGTTTTACCGTATCAACGTCATGACCATTCACATGCCGCCCCTGCGGGAACGGCGAGGGGACATACCGCTCCTCGTGGGCTATTTCATCGATCAGTTCAACAAGAAACTCAATAAGAACATAGAGGCACTGTCATCGGAGGCCATGCCGATTCTCATGGAATATTCCTGGCCGGGCAATGTACGGGAACTGGAGAACGTTATCGAGCGGGCCGTGCTTCTTGCAAAAGGACGGTGGATTACCCCGGACGAACTGATCCAGCCGTCATCCCCCGATATGGGACCGGCGGAAGCCCTTTCCCTGAAAAAGGCCGTCAAACGTCTTGAACGGGAACTCATTGCAAAGGCCCTGAAACTGACCGGCGGGAACCGTACACGGGCCGCGAAAATCCTGGAAGTGAGCCGGCCCATGCTCATCGGCAAAATTAAGGAATACGGGATTGATTTGTGAGACGGGTTGCAGGTTGCGGGTTACGAGTTGCGGGTTGTTGGTTGTTCGTTGGAGAGCGTTATTCGTTATCAGTGGATAGTTCATTGAAAGGAATATTTAGAATTTAGAATTTAGAATTTAGAATTTAGAATTTAAAAAACAAAAATATTGACAAATCAAATTCGGTTGACATTGTTTTTCCTGACACCTCATATGTAACTTCCCCCCATAGCAGTGGCTTCTGCGGTTGCTAATGGTTTGACATTATAGCCCATTTCGGCGAGAGCCTTGGTATAGTATGTTAGTCTGCG
>JAFDKD010000206.1 GCA_019307165.1 Deltaproteobacteria bacterium
CTCACTTGCTCTACTTGGAGTGATAGAAATGACATACCTTGAGAAACGAAGACACGCCATCCTGACCAAGTAGCCTCCCCCAGAGCTATTCACCCACGGGATCGGAACGGAGAGGTATAAAAGACGCATAAATATTATGTGAGTACGGCTCGGTGGAAAATCGAAATCTTAGATAACTTATTGATATTGATATGAAATCCCGATATCCCAGGCCGCTTTTGAATTTCCATATGTTTTCAATGAGTTAGGGCCACTGGCAACATAAGGCACGTAATCTGTAATCCAAGAGGCTCAGGACTAGTCACAACATATGGGACTCCGCCCAAAGTAGATAAATGATGCAATTTTCAGATAGCAGTCTGTTCCCGGTCAGAAAAGCTCTATGGTGGCGGGCGGTCGCCTGCTGATGTCAAACGCTGCCCTTGCGGCACCGGTTTTCTCGCAAATGGCCTTTCCCGTCTCAACAAGGTAATCAAAGTCAACTCTCATGGGCCATGCGGTCCGGACGTCTTCGCTTTCGACAATCTTAATGGTGACGGGATACGTTCCCGTGCCGGAGTCAAAGACTTCATACAAGACACGGGGCAGGCCGAATTTTTCAAAGACCGCATCGGTGATCTTCATCCATATTTCATAGTCAACCTTCGAGCCTTTCACCCACACGACGGGCGCATAGAGCTTTCGGGCCTGCTCGGTAACGGTGGGGTCTATCCACATGGCTTCGGTCTTCATTTTCCAGCATTGGACGTCCTGCCCCACGATACCGGTCACAAACGCTGCAAGTTCAGTATCGGGCGCCATCTCCGGGTCGAGACAGGCGGAGAAATACTGGAACGGAGTCCTTACGCCGGTATTCTCATCGTATTTGCAGGGCTGCCCCCACATGTCACGGCAATATTCCCTGACCTTTTGTTCCACGGTATCCGTCGCGTGCTTGCAGATACGGAGCTTTTCTTCGTTGAATGCCCCCCCGACGCGCAGCAGCTGTGCCGGTCCGGGGCACGGTATTTTCCTGGCAAAATCCTTCGGGATGCCCAGATAGGTCGCCACTTTCCTGACATGGGGCTTGTACAGCGGGGCGAGTGGTTCCAGCTTGCGCATGGTGTAGGGAAGATCGACGTTATGCTGGGTCTGCCGTTTTTCGTCGGTCATGACGATATCGGGAGCAATGGTGCCGTCCGCAATCCAGTCAGCAGACAGTGACGCGATATGTTTGTTGGAGGCGACGGTATAGAGGCTGCGGAATATGTCTCGCTTCATCGTCCCGTCGGAGATGCCTTCAAACCATGGGACAACGATCGCACGGTTGTGAAGAACCTCGAAGTTGGGGAAGTCCTCGAACATCGAAGCGGTCACGGAGAACTCTTCTTCGTCATCCAGTATCCTACGGAAGCCGTCGTTAATGAAAAACAGGTGCAGCCGTTCACCCAGAGCTTCCTTCAGAAGAAAAGCAACGGTGGTGCTATCCACGCCACCCGACTCCGAAAGTGCCACTTTCTCTTTCGGCCCGACGAGTCCGGCGACCCACTCAAGAGCGCCGTCTACAAAAACTTTTGGATTGAAGTCAGAAAGAGATTTCGGAACTTCCAAGTCATACCGGTAAACAGTTAAGTCTGGCATGGTCTGCATCTCCCTATAATGAATTTATATTCCCAAACTTTGCACTATCGCTGTAAAATAGCTCGCCTAGGGTTGTGCTGTTGGGTAACGAGTCAACGCTTTGAATGGCATTCTCAGGATAACGAATTTGGGGGAGAATGTCTACATACGGCAAGGGGTTGATACGATAGGAAATGAAAGATCTGTCATGAGCCAGGACCTACCCCTGGAGGATTGTTGTTATAGCCAGATCTATTCTGTAATTAGCGCGTAATTTCTGACGGTTGGAGGTGTGGCACGGTGCACGCACAGGCCGGAGCCTTTCAGAACGAACCACTACATATTGAACTTCGGCCTAAATTGACACCACGCTGCACCTCGGTTATACTTCTCTGCATCAAGATTCGCAAACCTGCCTTTTCTTTTCAAAATTTACCTACCCTTAAATCTGGAGGACATCGAAGTGAAGTGCCCCGAGTGCCAGAGTGAGAATCTTGAACGCATGAAATACTGTGTCGAATGCGAAACCAAATGTGAAAGTCGGTTTGATGTCGTCCTATTTGTGTGACAACGAGAACGAATACCTTAGGTCTTGGTGGCAGCTCAATGAAATTCAAATTCAACACCAGGGGGGGGGTATTATGCGTTTCGTAAATCGTATTGTGTTGAGTGTGTTTCTTTCTATTGTGATCCCCTGTGGTCCTGTGGTTATGACGGCTTTAGCGGGGACCCTGGATGACACTGGCTCGCCCGAAGAGCCTGGAGGCGGGGCCATGTACGCATTGGAGGATATTTACAATCGCCTGGATGCCGGGACGGAAGGTGCCAAGCGGAGCGGGGCGTTTATCGAGCCTTCATCAGGCCCGACATCGGGCACGGGGCGTACGCTGGACGAGGTGATGGGCAAGGCCCCGGCTCGGGATGATACTGACGGTGCCGTTGAGGCTGACGTGCTTTCGGATAAGACATTCTGGGGGGTGACCGGCGGGGAGTGGGGTCCAAGGACCGGGACTATGCCAAACCGGAGAGCGGTGACCTATACGCCCGGAACTGTCGATCAGCCGGTAGCGGCGGGTTATCACAATGGTTCCGGCAAGGTGGAGGGGGATGCGGATCTGACATCCGACAATATAAAGTTGGGTAAGGACATTTTCGGTGTGACGGGCAACGTCATCAAGGCCACGGGTAATGCAGCAGCCGGAGAGGTATTGATAGGCAGGACGTTTTCGAATGACGGCGGGCCGGAAATCGGGACCATGCCGGACCGGCGAGCGATTACTTACACCCCGGATACCGCCGATCAGGCGGTAGCGGCGGGTTATCACAACGGTGCCGGCAAGGTGGAGGGGGATGCGGATCTCCTAGCCGCCAATATCAAATGCGGGGTGACGATTTTCGGTGTGACCGGTACGCTTCCACCGGGGTGTGTCGCGAAAACGGGCCAGACCACTTGCTATAATACCGATGGAGATGTCATAGACTGTTCCGGGACCGGGCAAGACGGTGAATATGAGCAAGGTTGTGATCTGGCAGTGCCACCTACAGGTGGCTTTGACTTCGGGAACTACAACCGGACCTCGCTGCCGTTTTCTGCGGATAATTTCAGGGACAACGGGGATGGGACGGTAACGGACAAGGTGACCTGCCTGATCTGGCTGAAGAACGCCAGATGTTTTGCAGGGGATTGGGCATCTGCCTTGAGCTACTGCAACACCCTGGCAAACGGCAGTTGTGGGCTTACTGACGGTTCTTCGGCCGGCGACTGGCGCCTCCCCAACATCAATGAGTTGAGGAGTCTTTTTGATCCAAACCTTGCCCCGCCCTATCTGCCGCTCGACCATCCATTTGAATACGTGGAGTTAAGCTACTACTGGGCGAGTACCACGGTTTCGGGAAATCCGGGCAATGCATGGCACGTGGGCTTGAGTAATGACGACGCAGGCGACACCCCAAAGTATTACGGTGGCTGGGTGTGGGCCGTCCGCGGAGGGCAATGAGGGCATTGAAAATTGTTGAAAAGTAGATATTAAGAATAGTGGAGCGAAGTGAAATCCATAAATTATCAATCTTCAATTTTATGTGTTTAATTTCAAAGGGAGCGGCCTAAATGAATCCAATAGTCAAGAGCACCATGCAATTGGGAGTGATCTATATGATATGCTTTGGTCTATTCAACCTGCAACCGGCGGCAGCTGAGGGGAACATCGACGGCACATTCAAATACGCCTGTTCGGAAAACTGCGGGTGGGTAAACTTCAGCCCCACGAACGGCGGGGTCACGGTCCACAACACCCATCTCTCCGGCTACGCATGGGCCGCGAATATCGGCTGGATCAAGCTGGGGTACGGGCCAGGCCCTTATAAGAACAACGCTGCGGACAACTGGGGTGTAAATCGGGACAGGGGCACCAATGCCCTTTCCGGCTTTGCCTGGAGTGAGAATGCGGGGTGGATCAATTTCAACCCAACGAACAGCAAGGTGACCATCGATCCGAGAACAGGGAAATTCGACGGCTATGCCTGGGGCGAGAACCTGGGATGGATTCATTTCAAAAGCCCTGTAGGACTCTATGGTGTTGTCACAACCAATACCCTGCCGGTTCCCACCCTGAACCCATGGGGCATGACTGGCCTCATGCTCTTATTGGGTATTTTTGCTGTCCGGTTGATGAGGCGAGGCAGGAAGAATGCGATCAGGACCATTTAACGATGACCTCACAAAAATGGCAGAGTAAAAAACAAGCCATCCGGGGGCCACAAGATGTGGTGGGTTGGTAAATTTGGCGTGAGGCTTTGCCTGCTGCTTCTATCAGGCAAAGGTTTGGGATGGAGTCAGGACACCTAAGATATCCAAAATCTATCATAATAGAGAGGTTGTGAAAATCGGCTTAACCCCTAACCGCCTTCGGGCGGTTTTCTTTTGCCCTGCCAACTCACTATTGGTCCATTGCTGAAGACAAATCCTAGGCCTCATTTACCCCTTTTTCAGCAAAGCCTATCCAGCCCTTTCACATCGCCTTCAGCGTGACCCTTGTATTTCCCGGCAAGATCCCGGACGGCGTCTTCCACGAGAGTTGATTCCGGGGCCTCGAGGTTCATATGGAATGGTGGCTCAATTTTCGTCGCAAAGTCCGAAAATGAAGCTGGGGGTTGGAAATAGGGTAGGAATTTTTTTGTCCACGAAAAAGGGGTTAGCGACAAATATCGCTAACCCCTTGATGTTACTTGGCGTCCCCAGCGGGATTCGAACCCACGTTACTGGCGTGAAAGGCCAGTGTCCTGGACCGGGCTAGACGATGGGGACTAATTACCACTCATTGATGAGAACAAATTCTCATCAATGAGTGGTAATTAATATTTTTTCTTGGTCATCGTCGGGGTTTCTACCCCAATAGGTCCAACTTTGTTTCTTCAACAGATCAGGAAATTTAAGAAATCGGGTCTGGAATGTCAAGGACAAAACACGGCGCCTGATCACCTTTGTGGGGCCATCTGCCTGTCCGGGGTCGGAGGTCGGAGGACCAGAGGTCGGAGGTCGGAAGTCGGAGGACAGAGAACGGAGGTCGGAGGTCGGAGAACCAGAGGTCGGAGGTCGGAAGTCGGAGGACAGAGGGACGGTGGGACGGAAGTCGGAGGACAGAGAACGGAGGTCGGAGGTTGGAGGCCGGAGGCAAGGGACGGTGGGATCTCCGCTAAGCTCCGACAAGCGGGATTAAGGACATGTCTCGCGCAAAGACGCCAAGTCGCAAAGCGTTTTCGACAGGATAACAGGATCAACAAGATAGAAAAGAGTGTGCGGAGAGAGATATCTCTTGCCACATTAGTACGACCGGGGCAATCCCAGGATATGTTCGGCCGTGTAATTCAAGGTCATCTGCTGCGTTATGGGGGCCAGTCTCAGGAGTTGAAGCTCCCGCCACCACCTTTCAATATGGTATTCCTTGGCATAACCATATCCGCCGAGGGTCTGCATGGCGTGATAGCCCGCCTCGATGCCGGCCTCTGTGGCCGCGTATTTTGCCATATTCGAAATATCGCCCACCTGTTTGGCCGGGGCATTTTGATCGTACAGGGTCGTGGCCTTGAGCGTGGCCAGCCAGGCGCATTCCAGCTTGGCATAGGCCGAAGCCAGGGGGAACGAGATGCCCTGGTGGGCGCCGATGACGGTCTTGAAGACCTGTCTTTGATTCGCGTATTCCACGGCCTTGAAAATTGCCGCCATGCCCCCGCCGACAGCGCCCACGGCGATCATGATCCTTTCGGGGTTCAGGGTGTCCAGGATGTGGTACCAACCCTTTCCTTCTTCTCCGAGCATGCATGATTGCGGCACTCTCAGTTCATCGATCCCGAGCTCGAATGTCCCGATGGCGTTGCACCCGTGCTTGGGGATGGGCGTGCCCTGGAATCCCTCATTCGGAAGATCCACCAGGAACAGGGACATGCCTGACGTCTTTTTTGGGGAATCTTCCTTCTTTCTGGTTCGCGTCACCAGGACAATGGCCCCGGCCTTGTCAAATCCGGAAATAAA
>JAFDKD010000937.1 GCA_019307165.1 Deltaproteobacteria bacterium
TTCATGCGGGGACGACAAGAAAGGGTGCGAATAGGCGATCCCGCCGTTTTCCGGCGCGGGATGACGGAGAAAGGGGAATCAATCTTCAATGCCTTATCTTGGCGACCTTTGCGTTCTTTGCGAGAGAAAATCAACCTCCGCGCAACGCGTAACGTGTAACCCTGAACCCCACGATGTTTCATATGAGCGCCGGTTGCGGCCTGGGGGGCGGCCGGTCTAATCGAGAAGGAAACTTCGCGAGAAAAAAATGTCAAATTTTATGAAGTTTCATATGAGAGAGTTGGGCGCCCTACGGCGATTACGACAACGACAACGACGGCGACAACGATGACAGCGAATTCAAACCATAACGAATCCCAATGCAAAGGGGGGAGAGTGCAAAGCAACCCTGAACCTTGAACCTCCGAACCTGGAACCTTGAACCATACGAAGTCTCATATGAGGGTGTAAAGGTTGAAGGGAAATACAGAAGGCATGCCTGCCCATCCTTTCAGCCTTGAGCTTTCAGCTATGAGCTATATGTGAGGAGAAAAATCCATGTCCCAAGATCTTAAAAAAATGTACCGAACCGTGATGGACGACCATTTTCCGCCGGAGATCAAGATTTCCTTCGGCGATCAGACGCTGGTTTACCGCAAGCGGACCTGGAAGATCCCGGATGCCAAGAGCGGGGAGTTGATCGAAAAGGGGCTTCGCTACGGCGAAAACCCCGGACAGGAAGCGGCCCTTTACGAACTGGTCAACGGCAACCTTACCCTGGCCGACTGTCGATTCATCGAGCCCGGCATGGGGCTGGTCTCGGCCATGACCGAAGACGACATGATCCGGAGCGGCAAGCACCCGGGCAAGACCAACCTGACGGACGTGGACAACGCTCTCAATATCATGAAGTACCTGCCCGCGGGGCCGGCCGTGGTCATCGTCAAGCACAACAACCCCTGCGGCGTGGCTTACGGCGCCTCGCTTTCAGAGGCCTACGGCAAGGCCAACATGGCCGACCGGATCGCCGCCTTCGGCGGGTGCGCCCTGTTCAATCGGCCCTTGGACAAGGCAACCGCTGAAATGGTCTCGAAAAATTATCTTGAAGTGGTGGCGGCCCCCGACTACGAGGAAGGAACGGTGGATATGTTGGCCCAACGGGCCAATCTCAGGGTCATCCGCATCAGCCGCATGGACCGGCTGTCTGATTTTGCCGCCACGAGATTCGTAGACTTCAAATGCCTGATGGATGGGGGCCTCATCGTCCAGCAGTCCCCGGTCAACCGGATCCGTTCGGCGGACGACTTTGTTCAGGCGACCGCCGAGTACCAGGGCAACACCTATGCCATCCAAAGAAAGCCCACCCCGGAAGACTATGCGGACATGCTTTTCGGCTGGCAGGTGGAACAGGGAATCACCTCCAACTCGGTCATCTATGTGAAAGACGGCGTCACTGCGGGCATCGGCACGGGCGAGCAGGACCGGGTGGGGGTGGCGGAAATCGCCGTTTTCAAGGCCTACACCAAGTACGCCGACGGCCTTTGTTTCCAAAAGCACGGCATCCCATACAAGGACCTGGAATTGGCCGTGGAAAAAGGTGAAAAAGATAAGGGGCTCGTTGAGGAGATCGATCGGGAGACCAAAGCGGCCAAAGGCGGCCTGATCGGCGCCACCATGGTGTCGGACGCCTTTTTTCCCTTCAGGGACGGCGTGGACGTGGGCATCCGGCAGGGCATCCGGAGCATTGTCCAGCCGGGCGGCTCCATGCGGGATTTTGAGATCATCGAGGCCTGCAACGAGGCTGATCCGCAGGTTTCCATGGTGTTTACCCAGCAACGCGCCTTCAAACACTAGCGCTTCAGCAAATACCTCATCTGCTGCGTTACACTTCGTCTTGTGTCGCTGCGGCGTACTGGTCGTACGCCTCACACCCTGAAACTCGCACGCCTTATATCTGGTGCATTTTGAACAGCGTCACAGGCCTTGTTCTTATATCTTGACATCCAATTTTCGTTCGAAAAATTCGAGTTCCAGCAACCTTTTTGAATTCAGATGGCATGCTTGTGCTAGT
>JAFDKD010000207.1 GCA_019307165.1 Deltaproteobacteria bacterium
GCATACCAGAAAAATGGTTTTTCCGGCGATGCTAAAGAGGAGGTGCCTTTTATATGATTATCAAGGGAACGTTTCTTACACGATTAGACTTGTCGGAGCGTAGCGGAGATCCCGTCGTCCTTGGGCGGGGCTGCCCCTCTGGCCAGAGGTGGCGCTGACAAGAAACACAATCGGGCGGAAACCATGCAGGCCTATTACAAGGAACGGTTCGAAAACCTGAAGCGGCTGGATGAAAAGATCGCGCCGTTGATGGAGATCAACGACATCCTGGAAAAGATGCGCGACGAGTTGAGAGAGGCGATCCCGTCCGCCCTGGAGACGCGGATCCTGTTGATGGACCCGGACGCCAAAAAGTACACACGGCCCCTCCAGTGCGTGCTTTACGACAGGCCCGTCAACTGCCTGTCGTGCAAGCGGAGCCGGACTGTCATCAAGAAGGCCATGATGGAGCGGACATCGGTCCTTGTCCCGCGAGGCGAGCCGATCGAGCGCCATGACGGCACGAGCATCGCCATCGGACCCGAGGCCGCTGTGCCGGCGTTTCATGAGGATACGATCCTGGCGATCGTGAGCGTGGTGGGAAAACCGGGCGCCACGTTCACGCGAAGGGACTTTCTTCTGATTGAGGATTTTGCCGCCACGGTCCGCAGCGTCCTTCTCCGGGCCAAAAAACACTGGGAGATGACCGAGGAAAAGCTCCGGATCAGCAAGATGCTGACGCACCTGTCGCCATTTGTTCCCCAATCCGTCCTGGACATCGTGGAAAAACGCCCGGAGTTGCTGGAGCAGGAAAAGGAAAAGCGGGATGTCAGCGTTCTGTTCCTCGACCTGGAGGGCTACACCCGCCTGAGTGCCAACCGGCCGGAAGACGAAGTCAACGAGATCGTCGAAAAGATGTTTTCGAGCTTCGTGGACCCCATTCATCGGTCTCACGGAGACATCAATGAAACGGCCGGAGACGGCCTGATGATCATATTCAAGGAAGACGACCTCAAGACCAATGCCGTCAATTCGGTCAAGGCGGCCTTCGAAATCCGGGAAAGAAGCCTTGACATCAACCGGGAGCTTGCCTCGCGCATGGACCCGGTTCACGTCAACATGGGCATCAACGCAGGGACCGCCCTGCTGGGGATGACCCGGCTCAGGGGATCCAGCGAGACGCGCATGACCTATACGGCCAGCGGGCCGGTGACCAACCTGGCCGCGCGCCTGGCCGACCGGGCCCGGGGAGGGGACATCCTGATCGGCGAGGACACACAAAAGCTGCTCGACGGCCTGTGGCCCGTATACGACCTGGGGCTTGTGGAACTCAAGAACATCGAACAGCCATTACGGGTCTTTTCGCTTCTGAGAAAGGAATAGGGCCCTATGTGTGTTGTATGCCAAGATAGTTCACCTCGGAGAACACGAAGAAAAAAATTGGACAGGATAACAGGATAAACAGGATTTAAATAAAAGAAACTTTTGCGTTATTGGGGAGAGAAAAATCATTCTTCCCGGCAATCAGAAATCAAAAAGCTTGCTTCGATCCAATTGTCAAGCATTCCATAAATCACCAGTCACCAATCCCCAATCGTTTCCCCTTGCATCCGGCAATTTTCAAATAGCCACCCTTCCCCCGATTTCTGCCATACATTCCGATTCCGCCCTGCAAATCCCCTCCCAAGTGGTTATCTTTACACAACAGGCACGACACTACGGACCATCGCAAAGATGAGAAGGCGAGGGGTGCATCCCATGACGCGCGACCAACCCGGTGGACTGGTATCCCTGGGGAGACGAGGCATTCGACAGGGCCAAGGCGGATGACAAGCCCGTCTTTCTTTCCGTGGGGTATTCCACATGCCATTGGTGTCATGTCATGGAGCGCGAGTCCTTCGAGGACCCCGAGGTGGCCGCCCTCATGAACGAGAACTTCGTTTCCGTCAAGGTGGACCGGGAGGAGCGCCCGGATCTGGACCACATCTACATGACCGTGTGCCAGATGGTCACAGGCAGCGGCGGGTGGCCCCTCAGCATTTTCATGACCCCCGACAAAAAGCCCTTTTTCGCGGCCACGTATATCCCCAAGACCGCCCGTTTCGGCAGGGCGGGCATGATGGAACTCATCCCGCGCATCCGGGAGACATGGCAGACCCGCCGGAATGACATCCGACAGTCCACGGACCGGATTCTCAACGCCCTTCAGGTGGCGGAGGCGGTCTCGCCGGGCAAAGACATGGACGAGGCCGTTTTCAGAAAGGCCTTTCAGGAACTGTTCGGGCGGTTCGACAGCCGGTACGGCGGATTCAATCAAGCACCCAAATTTCCCACGCCCCACAATCTCTATTTCCTGCTCCGGTACTGGAAGCGGTTCGATGACGCCCATGCCCTTATGATGGTGGAAAAGACCCTTCAGGCGATGCGCATGGGCGGCATATACGACCACCTGGGATACGGCTTCCATCGTTACTCCACGGACGGCCAATGGCTGGTGCCCCACTTTGAAAAGATGCTCTACGACCAGGCCCTGCTTTCCATGGCCTATTTGGAGGCCTTTCAGGCCACCGGAAAAGCGGAATATGCGGGAACCGCGCGCCAGGTTTTCAGCTATGTTCTCAGGGATATGACTTCTCCCGAAGGCGTGTTTTACTCGGCGGAGGACGCCGACAGCGAAGGCGTGGAAGGGAAGTTCTACGTGTGGACGGAATCCGAGATCCGGGAGATCCTGGGGCCCGGGGAAGCGGCGATGGTTGCCCGCGCTTTCAACACCGCGGAAGCGGGAAACTTCAATGACGAGGCTTCGGGCAGGCGCACGGGCGCCAACATCCTTCATCACAACAAGCCCATGGGAGAACTGGCCGCTGAACTGGATATGGACGAGGGGGATTTTGGAAAAAGGTTGGCGGCGGCCCGCGCCAAACTTTTCGAAGTCAGGGAAAAGCGCGTCCACCCCCACAAGGACGACAAGGCCCTGACGGACTGGAACGGTCTCATGATTGCGGCCCTGGCCAGGGGCGCCGGGGTGTTGAAAGACGAGACCCTCGCCGATGCCGCCGGAACCGCGGCGGACTTTTTCCTTAAGCGGATGCGGACCGGGGAGGGTCGTCTTCTTCACCGGTACTGTGGGGGCGAGGCTGCCATCGCGGCACTCCTGGACGATTACGCGTTTTTGGTATGGGGGTTGATCGAACTGTACGGCGCCACCTTTGAAGCGCGATGGCTGGAGGCGGCCCTGGAACTGAATGGGCAGATGCTGGGGCATTTCCGGGACCCTGAAAGCGGCGGTCTTTTCTTTTCGCCGGATGACGGGGAGGCACTGATCGTCAGGAAGAAGGAGATCTACGACGGGGCCCTTCCCTCGGGAAACGCCGTGGCCGTGATGAACCTGTTGAAACTGGCGCGCATAACGGGAAATCCGGAGTTCGAGTCGGAAGCGGCCGCGATCGGCCGGGCCTTTTCAGGCCGGATCGGACAGATGCCCTCGGCCTACACCCAATGGCTCACATCGGCGGACTTCGCCCTGGGCCCCTCCTATGAGGTGGTCATTGTGGGAGAGGGCGGGGCCGCGGATACGTGGCGCATGATGGCGGCGCTTCGAACCGGTTTCATTCCCAACCATGTGGCTGTTTTCCGGCCCTCGGACGAGGCCGCGCCGGAAATCGACAGGCTGGCCGAGTTTGTCAGGGACCACCGTTCCATGGACGGCAGGGCAACGGCCTATGTGTGCCGTGACAACGCCTGTCAAACGCCCGTGACGGATGTGGAGGCCATGTTGGAGAGGATGAAAAAGTGAGCTAGAGTTCTGAGTGAGCTAAAGTGAGCTAAAGTTGTGGAGGAGCTTCGCTCAACAGTCATATCGAATGTAAAAAATTTCCTTAACTTTAGGCACTCTAGGCACTTTAGATCACTTTAGTCACTTACAGGGCTTGGTTGCTGCAAGGCCCCCTATGGTGGCGGCCCAAGAAAGAGTTCTATGCCCCGGGCCTTTATTCGTATATCTTCTCCTCCTCTTGTAAAAGACCTCCGTCCCCTTGTTCTCCTTCCAGAGCATGTTTTCCCTGGGCACCCGGGCATTCTTGAAAACGATGCGGCCCGCACCCCAGCCCCGGGTCCCCATGAGACCGTAGATGTACTCGGTTTCCACGCCATGGCGAAACCACGAGTCGATTTTGGCGCGTCCCGTCATATGCGATGTTCCGTTCTTTCGATGATGTCGTCCTGCAAGTCTCTGGGAAGGCCCGTGAAGTAGGCGCTGTAGCCGGCAACGCGGACCAGGAGATCGCGGTGGTCCTCCGGGCGGCGCTGCGCTTCCCGCAACGTGTCCGCGTCCACGATGTTGAACTGACAGTGCCACACGCCAAGGTCCACAAAGCTTTTGAGAAAGGCCGTGAGATTATCCAGCCCCTCTTCGCCGGCCACGATTTCCGGCGGGAACTTCAAGTTCAGGATGGACCCGCCCGAGAGCTTGGCATTGTCCATGGCCCCCACGGTGTTGAGTATCGCGGTCGGCCCCTTATGATCCTGCCGCATTACGGGCCCGATGCCGTTGGCCAGGGGCTCCCCCGCCTTTCGGCCGTCCGGAAAAGCCCCAAGGACGGCGCCGAACGGCCAGTGACCTGAAACAGAGCCGAACCCGGGTTGAAAACTGCCGCCGAAACAACTCTTGTGGCGGCTGAACTCATCGATCATGACCCGCAGCACGTCCCGGGCGATCCCATCCACGTAGTGGTTTCCGTTGCCGTACCGGGGCGTTTGGTTCAGAAGGGTCTGCTGCAGGGTTTCATGGCCTTCGAAATTGTCGTTCAGGGCCTCCACCAGGTCAGGCATGGCGACCGTCTTTTCCTCGAACACGAATTTCTTTACCGCCGCCAGGGAATCGGCGATGTCGGCAAGACCCGATGCCCGGAAGTTCATGCCGAAATTATACCGCGCGCCGCCGTCGGTTTTGTCTCGCCCGCTTTCAAGACACCCCTCGATGAGGCTGCTGATGTAAGGGGTCTGGGTGTGATGCTTATGTACGTATTCGGCCTTTACCGAAACCCCCAGCAGCGTTCGGATGATGTGCCGCAGCTGCGCCTCAAAGGCCTCAAAGAACTGGTCGAAGGAAGTGAATGCGAGAGGATCGCCGGTCCGGATGGACAGGGCCTGGTCGCCGTGGCGCCAGTAGCCGTCGGTAAGGGCGAACTCCAGGGCCGCGGCCAGGTTCAGGTACCCGCCGTTGTGAGACCCCTTGCCGCAGCCCGAGACCTGGATGCCCGCGCATCCGACCGCACTGCAGTCACGGGCCACCTCCACGGGAACGTCGTCGGCCAGGGCCGGCACGGTGACTTCGTCGTTAAAAAAGGAAGGGTGGCCCGTTCCCATCCTGACCAGTTCGCCGGCCTTATGGTACAGTTCCTTTGGCGTGCCCTTGTGAAGACGGACCGAGAGGCTCGGCTGGTGCAGGCGCGTGTTCATGGTGGCCTGGATGCAGTGCAGGGTCACCGGGTTTGTGGCGTCCAGGCCGTCCGGGGTCTGCCCCCCGACCGTAATCTGCTGCTGCATGGGGTGGCCGGCGATGACCTTGATATACGGCCCCCAGTTGATGAAATTGGTGGAGCCCAGTTTGAGCCACAGGCAATCCAGTAATTCCTGTGCCCGCTCCTCCGTCATGATCCCTTTGTGGATGTCCTGTTCATAGAAGGGGTGGAGATACTGGTCCGGCCTGCCGAGAGAGCAGCACCGGTCGTAGTCTTCCTGGAGTATGGCCAGATATGCGAACCAGACGGACTGGACCGCCTCGTGAAAATGTCGGGCCGGATGGACAGGCACCCTTTCGCACACCCGGGCGATGTCCTCCAGTTCTTTCCGCCTTTCCGGATCATTTTCCGCGGCCGCCATTTTTCCGGCAAGGTCCGCAAACCTGCCGGCAAACGCCGTCATCCCCTCGCAACATTCCACAACGGCCCTGTAAAACAGGGTCTTGTCGAGATCTTCCTTTTTAAACGGGTCCAGGCTCTCCAGATGGCCCAGGGCCTCCGCCTTGATTCCCCGGAACCCCTTGCGGAGCAGCGTTGGAAAATCCATGGTCACGTGGCCCCCGGCGCCGAAAACCGATGCGTTGGCGGTCATGATGCCCGTGCCCTTGCCCTCAGCCGTGTAAAAAAAGGGATATTCTTCCGGGGACAGCATGGCCTTGAGACGTTCGATGTGGGTCTTCCCCTTCCAGAACGGCAGGATGGTTTTCTGGAGTTCCCGTCTGTCGGAATCGGAAATGTCCAGCGGGTCGGTAATTCTGTCGGTAATGGTGTCGAGTTCCGAGGACACCAGGTCACCGATGGTCTCGGGGATCATGGGATAGCTCCTGGACCTGGAGCCGTAGTTGCCCACCAGCAACTCGTCCTTTTCAATGGCGATGGGCAGGCGTTCGAGGACCGCTCTGAAGGCCCCGGCCCTTTGCAGGATGACGGGCAGGGACCGGTTTGCCGGATCATTGTAATAATCGTAGACGATGTGCGCCCTCTCGATGCAAATGGAAGGCTTGGTGTTGAAAATATGTTCCCGCATGCGTTGGACACGGGGTGACGCATTGACGGCCTCTTCTGTTCGGAGACCTTTGCCGTTTGTCCCGCCGTACACGCCATACAATGCATGGTCCTGGTTCCGATCCATCTCGACGGCTGAGTGTTCCATGTTCTTATCTCCTTTCAGGTGCGACTCTCAACTGGGATGTCACCCGGTTTCCCGACGGGTATCCCAATGCGTGGGAAATTTCCCTAGCGGCCCTGACCAGCTTGGGCGCATATTCTTTGTCGAGTTCATCCATGGTGACCATGGGTCGGGCCACCACCAGGTTGATCCCGCCGATGATCCCTTCGGAATCGAATACCGGGGCGGCTACGGCCCCGGCCCCTTGAAGGTATTCTTCATCCGCCCTGGCATAGCCGCGCAACCGAATGCTCTCCAGTGTGCGAAACAAAGCGGGCCTGTCCGCGATAAAAGGAGCTGAATCGGGGCCCGAATCCAGCCGGCCCAGTATGTCTTTCAGTTTGCCGGCCTCCATGTGGGCCATGACGATTCTTCCGACGGCGGTGCTGTAAAGGGGTATGCGGGAGCCGATGCTGATGGTGAACTCCCTGGCATCGGGCGCCCTGATCCTTTCGATGTAGACCATCTCCGTGTCATCCAATACGGCGAAATTGACGGTCTTGGCGCACGCCCGCGACAGGGACTGGAGATAGGGCCGGATGATTTCCTGAATTTCGAGGCTCTGGACCACGGAGAAGCCGAGGGACAGCACTTTGGGTCCCAGGTAGTATTCCTTGTGGCGCTCGTCGTATTTCAGGTAGTTCAATTCGGTGAGCGTTTTGAGGAGCCGGTATGCGGACGCCTTCGGCGTGTGGGTGACGCGGGAGATCTCCGCCAGGGACATCCTAAGAGAACCGTGGGAGAAGGACTCGAGTATCATAAGGCCCCTGGCCAGGGAATTGACTGTTTTAGGCGGCATCAAGCGCTCCATGTTTCAAATATGAAACATCGTTTCATGAATATGAAATTAGCACGCCCGAATCCTTGCTGTCAACAGAATTTACAGGTGATACAAATTGCAGTCATTCCACATTAAAAATATGGTCATTTCCGCGTAGAACATATACACTCCTCAAATTGAAACGCCGCCGAATCAACGAAAATGATAATAACCATGCGGAATTCCATGATGAAAACAAAGGCCCGGATGCCATAGCCGCGGCTCTCCTGTTTCTCCTGTGGGCAGGGACCTCCCCGGCCGAACGGACATTTCCCAAACCCGTCGGCCTGGTGAATGACTTCGCCAATATCATTTCACCCGATTACAAGCAGAAGATTACGGCCGTCGTGGGCGAGCTTTTTCAAAAAACCGGCGTCCCGATTGTGGTGGCTACCATGCCCAATATCGGGGATGCCGATTACACCGATTACGCCAACCGCCTGTACGAGGCCTGGGGTATCGGCAAAAAGGGTCAGGACAAAGGGGTGCTGATCTTTTTGACCGTCAAGGAGCGCAAGCTGCGCATCGAGGTGGGGTACGGCCTGGAGGGCATCATCCCCGACGGCAAGGCCGGGGAGATCCGCGACCGATACATGATTCCCTACCTGAGCGAGAACAAGTTCGGCGAAGGGATCTTCAACGGCGTGGCGGCCGCGGCCCAAATCATCGCCAAGGATGCGGGGGTGCAGCTGACCGGCAGGCCGGCGGCGGTTCAGGCGCCGGCGAAAAAGCGACGCACGGGCTGCGGGTTTCTGCCCGGACTGGTGATCATCCTGGCGATCCTGGCCCTGTTCAGCCGAGGCCGCGGCGGTCCCTTGCTGCTGCTGGCGCTACTCATGGGCGCACGCGGCGGCGGTGGCTTCGGCGGCGGTGGCTTCGGTGGCGGTTTCGGCGGTTTCGGCGGGGGCTTTGGCGGCTTCGGCGGCGGCATGAGCGGCGGCGGCGGGGCAGGCGGAGGCTTTTAAAGACATTGAAGATTGAACATTGGAAATTTAGAATTTAGAAATTAGAAATTAGAAATTGAAAAAGTAAGTAATAGCATAACAAAAATCAGCATTGTTTCCATCAGCTATGAGCTATAAGCTGACACGGGAGTACCTATGGCCAAGCCTATCCAAAATCCCAAAGACATTTTTCCCGACATAACGCAGGACCTCCGGGAAACATTCGGTGACGATCTGGTGAGCATCGTCCTTTACGGCAGCGCGGCCGGGAAACACTACCGTCCGGGCAAGTCGGACATCAACTTCATGGTGGTCTTGTCGGATGCGGGCATCCATGGCCTGGACCGCGCCTTTCCGCTGATCAAGAAGTGGCGGAAGCGCAAGGTGGCGGTCCCCCTTTTCCTGACCGAGCGTTATGTGGAGACGTCTTTGGACGTGTTCCCCATCGAATACCTGAATTTTCAACTGAACTATGTGCCGGTGTACGGAAAAAATATCCTCGAAGATCTGAATTTCGACCGTGACATGGTGCGGCTCCAGTGCGAGCGTGAAATCAAGGGAAAGCTGCTGATACTGCGGGAGGCATTTCTGGAGACCGCGGGCGAGGCAAGGCGGCTGAAAAATGTGGCTGTACAGTCCCTGGGCGCGTTTCTGGCCATCTTCGAGGCGCTGCTCTACCTCAGGGACCAGCCCTTCCCCGAAGACCGTCGGGAGATCTTCCGGGCTGTGGCGGCATCGTTTGATCTGGATGCGTCGGTGTTCGAGGCCCTGCTGGACATCAAGGAGGAGAAACGGAAAGTCAGCGACGGGGAAATGTTGAGACTCTTCGGAGACTACCTGAAGGCGGCCGAAAACCTGTCGATTATTGTGGATGAGATGGGAGGAAAAGATGAGTAAGACGTTGAAAACCGTTCTGATCATTGCGGCCATACTGATCGTGATCGTGGCCATTCCATATTCGTATCTGAAAGGGACTTACAACAGCCTGGTCACCATGGACGAAGAGGTCAAGGCCGCCTGGGCCCAGGTGGAAAATCAGCTCCAGCGGCGCTTCGATCTGATCCCCAACCTGGTGGCAACGGTCAAGGGGTACGCGAGCCACGAAAAAGAGTTGTTTGTCCAGGTCACCGAGGCCCGCTCCAGAGTGGCCGGCGCCGGCAGTGTGGGCGACAAGATCAAGGCGAACAATCAGCTTTCCGGGGCCCTGTCGCGCCTGTTGCTGGTGGTGGAGCGCTATCCCGAACTGAAGGCCAATACCAATTTCATCCGCTTGCAGGACGAACTGGCCGGGACGGAAAACCGCATTGCCGTGGAGCGACGCCGCTACAATGAAACGGTCAAGGTCTACAACATCAAGATCCGCCGCTTCCCCACCAACCTGATTGCGGGCATGTTCGGTTTTGAAAAGGCCGACTTTTTCGATGTGCCCAAGGAGGCGCAGCAGGCGCCCAAGGTGAAGTTCTAACGGAGGCTGGTGGAAAACTGAAGGGCGACACGGAAACAGAGAATATCGAATATCCAATATCGAACAAGGAATGTAGAAGGTATAATTCACCTCCGATCAATCAGGTTTCTCTTTTTTACTTTGACATTCATTATTCCTTGTTCGTTATTCAATATTCTCTCTTTTTCGTTTTGGTGAGAGAAAATCAACCTCCGCGCAACCTGTAACTCGCAACGCGTAACGCGTAACACGAAACCCTGAACCTTGAACCCTACGAAGTTTCATATGAATTCCTTTGACGACGATACGGTCGTACACGTTCCCATTGACGGGGAACTGGACCTTCACATGTTTTCCCCCAAGGAGGCGGCTTCCGTGGTGGAGGAATACATACGGGCATGTCTGGAGGATGGTATTACGGAGTTGCGCATCATCCATGGGAAGGGGAAAGGTGCGCTCCGGCGCACCGTGCACGCCCTGCTCGACAGGCATCCTCAAGTGGTTCAATACGGGCTCGACAGCGGGCCGTCGGGGTGGGGAGCGACGCTGGTGTCATTAAAGGAGAATGTCGAATAACGAATATCGAACAAGGAATGTCGAAGGGAAGAAATTTAGAATTTAAAAATTAGAATTTAGAATTTAAAAAACGAAACTATTGACAAATCATATTCAGTTGACATTGTTTTTCCTGAACCCTGAACCCTGAACCCTGAACCCTGAACCCTGAACCCTGAACCCTGAACCCTGAACCCTGAACCCTGAACCCTGAACCCTGAACCCT
>JAFDKD010000938.1 GCA_019307165.1 Deltaproteobacteria bacterium
TTCTGTCTTGACGATGCGGTGGTTCACGGTAACAATCGGCGTCTCTTTCTGCTGGATTTCCAGACGGGAGAGAAGGTCTTTGACCTTCGCCCCGTCCGGAATCTCGACCTCGAGTCCATGTACCGGGTCATAGCCGGAGATGTGTCGCTTCAATGTTCCGAACAGCTTGACCCGGATCTTCATGTTTTAGCCTCGTTAGAATTTGAGGGTTTCGTCCAACTCCTCGCCGCTGAACAGAAACACCTTGTTGTGGGGTGGCAGAGGTTCGTCGTAAAACATCTTGGGCAACCGATCATCCTCTTTGGTCAACCCGGCTTTACGGTTGAACTCGAGCTCGGCCTGCAAAATCCCGACCGCCTGGGCCGGCCCGTCATCTGGCCCCATCTGTGTCCCGAGTTTGGCGTTGATTATTTTGAGGAAAGCCTCGCCGCCGGCGGGGTCGGCCAGAGCAAAACTGGCAAGGAGGCAGATGCCCGCGTTATCCACCATAGCCATGGCGATCTGAGCGTTGCGTGAGGCCTCTACCTGTCCTTCTTTTCCTAGAGGATTCAGCGCGCCGCCCAAATATTCTCCGATGAGGTTTCCGGCGGTGTGGTCGGCGCCCATGGGAGAGGTGGCGTAGGTTATACCGTTGCCTTGCAGGGCCCGGGGATCATAAGCGGCAATGGACTGACCTTTGACCGCGGGGACACGCTCGTGGTTGAAGTGCTTACCCACGGCCACGCACCCGTTACCCAGGACCAGGCCGATTTCCGATCCGCGTCCGATTTCCTCGAGCATGTCCAGGGCCGCCTGATTGTCACCGAACGACTTGTACCCGGCGTCCATGGCCACGCCCAAGGCCACGCCGGCGCCCATGGTGTCCAGGCCGATATCGTCGCAAAGGAAGTCGCACCGGGCGCACGTATCCAAATCGGTTATACCCAACATGCCGCCGAACGACCAAAGCGTCTCGTATTCCAGCGAGGAGGTCACGTACTTGCCGTCCTTGTCGACAAAGACGTTTGAGCAGTGGATCATGCATCCAGCGCAACCCATATGGGTGGTCTGTCCACCTCGCTGCTTTATGACTTCGGCCATCTTTTCGCCGCTGATATTCTCGAAACCTTCCAGGACGCCCTTGGTGGCATTATAGCTGGGAAAGCCGCCCATGGAATTCGCTATGGCCACCACGGCGGCCGTGCCCAGGGCGGGCAGCATCTGGCCGGAGAAAGGATTTTCCTTGACGGCCTTGACGAAACCCTTGATTGCTTCACGAAAGGCGGCGGGGTCGGCCAGAGCATCGGGGCTCTTGCCCCCCCGGGCCACGACGATGGCCTTGAGACCTTTGGCGCCCATGACCGCTCCCATGCCGCCGCGTCCGGCGGCACGGCACGGACGGTCATCGACATCGGAAGTCTGGACCGAAGCCACACCCAACCGATACTCACCCGCCGGGCCGATACAGGTCACGGAATTGTCTTTTCCAAAGGCGGCCTGCATCTTTTCGACCGTGGCGTACGTCCTCATGCCTTTGTAATCCTGGGCCGGGAGAAGTTCGGCGTCGCCGTTTTCATCAACCTTAAGGAGCGACAGGTCTCCCTCCGGGGCCTGGCCTTCCACGATTATGGCGGTAATGCCCAGTTTCCCCAGGGCATCGGCCACGACTCCCCCGACGTTGCTTTCTTTGATACCCCCGGTCAGGGGGCTCTTGGCCCCGATCGAAAGCCTGCTGGTGTTGGGTACAATCGTCCCGCTCAGAAGACCCGGGGCAAAAATGAGCTTGTTTTCCGGTCCCAGGGGGTCGCAGGTAGCCGGGACATCGGCGTTGATCATAATCGAGGTCAGACCTCGTCCGCCGAGGCCGATGTATTCCTTAGGCACGTCCTGCGTAGTGATTTGCTTGGTGGTCATGTTCACTCTGATAAATTTCATCTTGTCCCCCTCTCTGTTAGTAAAGGTTGGTAAACCTCATGTGTGGACATGCCATTTCCTGGCGGGCTTCTTTCGCCTCGGATCTCGTACAACGGGTCTTGTCCCAAATGTCTGCAATTATATCAGGCACTT
>JAFDKD010000208.1 GCA_019307165.1 Deltaproteobacteria bacterium
ACCGGGAAACGGCGCTCTCCACCGGCGATGAGTTCAAAATGCTCCTGGAACTCAAGGATAAGTGTTACGCCTATGTAATCTATCAGGGTCCCCGGCAGGAGATCCGTCTCCTGTTTCCTTACGCACTGAGCGATTTTGAAAAGGGATTAGATGAATCCAAGCCCTATTATATCCCCAAAGGGCATGGATGGTTTGAACTGGATGATGTAAAGGGTTCCATGGCATTTCACCTGGTCGTCTCGGTCCAACGACTGACGAGGCTGGAGACGCTGCTCAATAACTACGAATCGGCCCGCTCGGGTGAGAAACAGGCTGTGGCCGGGGATTTGCTGGAAGAAATGCGGCAGTTGAAGAGGCTTAACACAAGCCTGAAAGCGCCGGCGGAGCGCCCGGCACAGATTATTGGAAGGGTCCGGGGAAACGGTGAGCCCGAACAGACCGATATCCGGGATATCGAAAATCTGGCGGTTGAAATATCAGCAGAGAACTTTTTCAGCAGGACATTCACGATTGACCACAAGTAGCCTCCGTAAATTCAGAACCACTTCCCTTATTGTACTGGGCGCCTTTCTTGCCGTACACTTGATGTTCTGGCTGATGCCCAATGTATTCGGCGTATGGAACGACCAGACTATTGACCGGCTTTTCGTGTTTCGCAGCACCCGGGCGGACCTGCGCCCCGTCTATGATGCCACCATCGCCCATGTGGATCTGAACAACACGACCATCGAAAGGTTGGAAGGCCGCGTCCTCAACCGATCCCATTTCGCTAAAGTTGCTGAAAACCTGGGCGCAATGCAGGTTTCCGCACAGCTCTACGACTTTGTTTTTGCCGCCCGGTTTGATCAGGACAATGATAAGAAATTTGTGGATGCCGTTAAAGGGGCGGAAAACGCCTATCTCGGCAGGGCATTCCGGCTGAAGGCCGCAGGCCGGGGTTGGCCCGATAAGCGGGATTCAGCCCCGGCATCACCACCTGTCGCCATGGACGTGTGGCACCCTGTTGTGGAAGGCGACCCGAGTGAGTTCTACAGGGGATTCAATCCACTTTCCAGTTTCAATGAACTGTCCATGGCCGCAAGGGGGGAGGGTTCCCTCAGCGTCCGTTTCGACCGGGACGGCGTGCTTCGGCGCGTCCCGCTCCTGGTGTGTTTCAGAGACGGGTTCTACCCCTTCCTGGCTTTTCGGGTCGTATGCGATTACATGAATGTGACGCCCGATCGGATCCTGGTTCGACCCGGGAGACACATCATCCTGAAAGATGCCAAGAAACCCGGGGACACCCGCCCTCATGACATATCCATCCCCATCGATCAACACGGAAATATGATCGTGAATTATATCGGGCCGTGGGGACGGATGGACCACTACAGTTTTGCCGACATTATGCCGGCATCCGATGACCCTTTTAAAATGGGCATGTGGCGGGATGAACTTGAGGGAAGGATTGTGGTGGTCTCCGATGTATCAACAGGTTCCACGGACGTAGGCCCTGTGCCGACCGACCCCTATTTTCCCCTTGGCGGCGTTCATGCCAATATCGCTCATACGATTCTGACGGAATCTTTTTTGTCCGTTCTTTCCGAACCCCTCAAAATAGCATTGGAAGTCCTTCTGTTGCTGGCGGTTCTGGTTTTGTCCATGCGTTTCTCCTCGCTCTATTTTTCCATCGGCAGCGGCGTTCTGCTGGCTTTTTTTGTGGTCGCGGCATGCGTGAGCTTTCTATATGCGGCTGTAATCATCGATGTGGTTCGCCCTGTGATGATGATCATTCTGGCCCTGACCGGCATTTTGATTTATCGGTACTTCACCGAGGAAAGGGAAAAGCTGGAAGGCCTCCGTCAAAGAGATTTCATCCGTTCAACATTTGGGCGCTATTTGAGCAACGAAGTGGTGGAGGAACTGCTGGGGTCCCCCGAAGGACTGACCATGAGCGGAGAGATTCGGGAGGTTACCTTCCTGGTCTCCGACCTTCGGGGCTTTACCGGTCTTTCGGCAAGTCTCACGCCGCAAGAGGTCATTATTATCCTGAACCGCTATTTCGAGCACATGATCGAGATAATCGGGAAATACCGCGGAACGGCGAGCGAGTTTCGAGGAGACGGCATGCTTGTCTTTTTCGGCGCGCCCCTTTCAGAGGACGATGATGCGGAACGCGCCGTTGCCTGCGCCATTCACATGCAGAATGCACTCATCGATCTGAACAGGGCGCAGCGCGAAAAAAACCTTCCTGAACTGTCAATGGGCATAGGTGTCCACACGGGTGACGTGGTGGTGGGCAATATCGGATGCGAAAAACGGGCCTCTTACGGCGCTGTTGGAAGTGCTATTAACACTGCTTTCCGCATTGAATCCTATACGGTCGGCGGGCAGGTTCTCATCAGTCCGGTCACCTTCGACAGGGTTAAATCGCTGGTGAACATCCGGGACAAAACCAGTGTTTCTTTCAAGGGCCTGGAAGGTCCCATGACCCTGTATGATGTCGATGGGATGGCAGGCCCTTATGACCTGGTTTTGGCCCAAATGCCGGCCGTATATCTCACGCCGCTGGATTCGCCCATACGCATTCGGTGCTACTTAATCGAAGAAAAGACCGTATCCAAGACGGCCCTTCCGGGAAAAATCGTTCAGTTGTCGCATGCCCGTGCTGAGTTGATGATCCGAGGCCGTTTGAAACTTCACGCGAACGTCGTGCTGAGTCCGGATTCCCATGGTGGCGGTAACCCGCTGCAAATCTACGCGAAAGTAAGTTCCGTGGAAACACACCGGCGGGATACTGAAATTCTGCGGGTGATGGCGGAATTCACGTTTGTTTCGGAAGATGCCAAGAGTTTCTTAAACGAGATGTTGGATGGGGAATCGGGTCCGTCGGGCTAACCGCCAATTTTTTTCGACCAGAATCCTGAGGATGCCGGCGCCGGGTCAAGACGGTTTACGAGGCCTGTTTTTCTTTTCCGGCGGTTTCACGCCCAGGGCTTCGGCCTCCCGGGCGGCGTCCCCGGCTTTCATGAATGCCTTGGCCGCCCGTCGGGCCTCTTTTTTCGCCTCTTTTCGTGCCTCCCAGACGGCCCTGGCCTTTTCCCAGGCCTCTTCATCCGTGCCGGAGAGAAAGGCCGATTGAAAGCCCTTTAATTTCTCCTCGGCGTCTTCGGCCGCCCCTGCGGCCCTTGATTCAGCCTCTCTCGCCCTTTTCCCGGCCTCGGCCAGGGCGTCGAAGGCAGCGGCAAATTCTCCATGCTTCCCGGCTTCGGGGTCGGCATCCAGATGAATGCCGCCGCCCGCCGATACAAACGCGGCGGCAGGCAATTGGGAAAGGAGCGCCTCCAGCGCACCGCCAAACGGCGACACCAGTTGGTATCCTTTGAAAGAAAAGGGGAGATATGTCAGGGCCGCGTCCGATGAATAGGAGATGATTGTTTCGGCGTCCGCGTTATCGACGATGACCGGTTCCGCCTCTATCCGCACATCCTGCAATGTACTGTGGAGATCGTCCATCGCGTCTTCGGTCCGTATGTCGACGCCAAAGGCCAATACCCTGATGTTGGCATTGATCCATCGTTTATTCCTGGTCATGAGATAGGCCAGGAGAAGCATCAGGCGGCTCGTGAGATCTCCGGACCACCAGACGTCAATGCGCATTTCATTGGAAGGGCGATTGATAAGATTTTCCCAATTCTCATCCCTGGCACTGAGGATGATGATGTTGCATCCGAACCGGAACGCCGTTCTCAGGTTTTTTCCCAACGCCTGCATGTCCGTATCGGAGGGCCCGCTCTCCTTCGCCTCTATCCAGTTGAAGAGAATCGTATTGGCCTTCAGGGGGCCGACGCCGAACGACTGCACAAGGCTGTAAACGCCGGAATAGAGGTCCGGCGAGACCACAACCCGGGGAAACGCGCTGAGCCCTTTTTGTTTGATTTCAAAACGAAGTTCACTGTCCGCTTTCTCCTTGAGCTTGTGCATCTTCAGGCCTTCGCCCACCAGTATCCTCACCGCGGTGGTCATGCCGCTACCTCCCTCGATCCAGGAAGCGAAGCGGAGAAGCCGTTCCCGCCTTGACGGATCATCCGAAAAAGCGAGCACCTGGGGGCGCCAGTCACGGGGGTGCTCCGGCTCATTTTCCGCTGCAATCAGGCTTTCTCTGATGCGCTGCAAGTGAAAAGAGCGACGGCTGTCGGCCCAGCGTGCGGGACCCGCGGCCCTCTGAAGGTATTGGTAGACGGCGAATAACACCGAGACGGCTACCACGCCCGCGGCCCAATCGATGGCCAGCATGACGCCGAGGCAGGCGATGCCTCCCAAAAGACTGAGGCGGGCGTCGAACCAGCGAAATCTCGGGCGGAAAGAGGGGCTGGCGGCCCTGGCCTCATAAAAGGTGGCGTAATTGAGAAGCCCATAGGAAATGAGAAAGAACATGGAGACTACCGGCGCGATGAGGTCTAATTCGCCAAGCCCCACCGTGACGAAGGCGATCCCGGCGGACAGGAGCACTCCCCTGCGCGGGTTCCCGGTGGGACCGAACCCTTTTGCAAAAGGCCTGAGGAAAGGAAAAATCATATCGGCCGCCAGGGACTGCAGAATCCGGGGTGCGCCGAGAAAGGACGCCATGGCCGATGAGAGCGTGGCCGAAATGACGCCGGCATGAATGAGGAAACCCAGGAGGGCCAGCCGATTCATGGCCTCAAGTTCGACTGCGAGAACGTCATTGGGCAGGCTTGCGGATAAGAGAATGGCTGCGGCAAAATAAATGATCACGGACAGACCCACGGCAAAAAACGTCCCCAACGGGATGCTTTTGCCCGGGTCCTTGAGATCCCCCGACATGTTCACCCCTTGGGTGAATCCGGTGACCGCCGGGAAAAAGATGGCGAAAAGGAGCCAGAAATCCGGTCCTGAAGCGGGAGCGGACCAATTGCGGACCAAAAGCCCGCTGTCCCATTGGGACAGTGCACCTGCAAAAAAGGACACCAGGGCGGCGGCAAGTATGGCCATGACCACGTATTGGAACCGGGTGGCCCAGTCCGCACCCAGCCATGCAAGCACGAAAAGAAGGAATACGGCGACGGCGGAAATGATATGCGTATGCGTGCTGAGGGGGTCCGGCAGGATTCCGCACAGCGCTTCGGCAAAACCCATACAGTAAAACGCGATGGAAACCGCCTGGGCCAGAAAGAGGACAATGCCGATGGATCCCCCGAACTGCACGCCGAGGGTCCGGGAAATGAGATAATAAACGCCGCCGCCCTTGACCCTGAGGTTTGTTGTGATGGCGGCAAGGGACATGCTTGTTATGATTGAAATGGCATTGGCCAGTCCGATAAGGATGAGGGCGCGGCCGAGTCCCGCGCTCCCCACCACGTAGCCCAGGCGAAGAAAGAGGATAATCCCGAGAATCGTCAAAATGCTCGGCGTAAACACGCCCGCGAACATGCCAAGCGTACCTTTCGGATTCCCGCCTTTTGAACGACCGCTATCCCATTGTGTCATCCATGAACCTCAATTCTTAATCCTGTTAAAGGAAGAAGTCCGAACTCGCACGTGTTGGTCTTTCCCAAAACGGTCAAACCGCCGGCCTTCTGCCGTTTGACGATTTCGCTGTCCAGCTTGGAGACATATCCCTGCACGGCTCGAGAACCCTCGTTAAATCACGTCATAAGTGAAGATTGATTTTGGGTATCGCAGGCATTTCACCAAATGACGGATTTGGGAGGAAATGACAAAGGCAGAGCCGTGGCCCTGCCTTCTCTAATCATTACGGTTTTCGATCTTTGGTTCAGTTAAAATGTTCCTTGGGATCTGCGCTTCCTGATTCCAATTGCCCCCAGAACAGTAATTAATGCTAAAACGACAAACATTCCCGAAAAACCAATTGTCGGTATTGGGAGTAGTTCGAGCTCATAGGCCCCTGAATCGCAGTTAGGACCCTGCGGTCTCCCGATATGGCGTTGATCCTCCGGAACAAATGATGAGGAAATGGAATGACAGTCCGCAGCGCCGTCTATGGCCGGACTATCAGATAATAAAGCGTGTGTCTCTGTTTCACCTCCGTTGTCACTTAGCGGCCCCAGCCTCGGGTCTATCGGATCCGATGGCGATCCTAC
>JAFDKD010000939.1 GCA_019307165.1 Deltaproteobacteria bacterium
TCATGAATGCCTCGATCTGGTCCGTGGTGTGAGGCCAGAAAACGCGCCCTGTCACGCCGGAGGGCATGACGGCCATGACCTTGTCGTCGTCGGCCAGATCAGCCACCATCCGCATGGATGCGGTGATGGCGGGCATATACGGCTTGTTGAATTTATAAAGGCCTCTGTAGAGCGTCTCGCCGGACCCGCCCATGGGGTGCGACCCGCCGCCGAGCCACCCCTTTCCGAATCCCTTGCGCCGTACGGGGCTGACAAATTCCAGCTGATGCAGCTTCCCCCACTGCCATTTCCGCGGGTCCTTTCCCAGGGTCGGGCCCAGTTTCGCCGTCATCTCCAGGGCGGCGCGGCGGAAAAGATCGTCCCGGGTTTCCACGACCCCGGCGGTTTCCACATTGTCGAACCACTCGGACGATCCCTCCACGACCATCTCCTGGAGCCGCTCCTGCCAGAAATACCAGTTGTTCAGCATGGTGTTTGCCAGATCTTCCCCGAGTTCGTCCCCGAAAACCAGCAAGGCGAACTGCCGGTAGACGGTCTGGAACACGGCGGGCGCCGCCGCTTCGGGCCTGTCTTTGAAATCCCACTCGGAAAGGATTTTTCCCATGGCTTCCGTGTCTTCCCCATCAAGCAGCGCCCTGGCCATAACCGGCGCGATTTCCCTGGCCATCAGGTTCAATGTGTCCCGCTGGAATCGCCAGTGATCCTCCGGTGATTTTTTCCCTTCGGCATCCAGAAGTTCGATAAGCCTCCTGTACCTGTAAGACGGGGACATGTGGGAAGAATAATAGTAAGCGTAATCGGCGGTCACGGTCTTGTGGTTGCAGGTGCCGACCCAGCCCCGGGCCGGGTTTGCGCTGTGGGGCATTTTGTCGAACGGGATCCAGTCGATCCAGTTGTCCGATCCGTCGCCCACCACATAGGGGACCGTGGCCTCGCCCTGGGAGCGGATGGGAAGTCTGCCGGAAGCGTGCCACCCGATGTTGCCGGCCTTGTCGGCAAAGACAAAGTTCAGGCCGATCCAGTTGACGTTTTCGATTCCCTTCCGTATGTCCTCGACGGATCTTGCCAACACCACCTGCTCCAGCCCCATGGATTCCCCCATGGTTTCGTACGGGGCCCATCGCAGGGTCAATACCCGGTCCGTATTCAGCCCGGAAAGTACATTGGAGACCACCGGGCCCCTGTGGGTGTACCGGATGACGACCTTTTCCGTCCTGAACCCGTCCGATGCCTTTTTGTCCTTTATCTTGAGGGTCTCTTCCACCACCTCAAACGGGTATGACCGGTCCCCTTCCATATAGCGCCCGGGATCGTCGGGATCCAAAGTCTCCACGTACAGGTCCTGAGAATCGCCATACGCATTGGTGACGCCCACGGCCACATCCGCGTTTCTGAAAACGGCGAAAACGGGCGTTCCCGGTACGGTCACGCCCACGATCCGGTGCTCCGGCGTGATAATGCCGCATGGATACCACGGCCCGGGAAGCATACGGGCATCCAGGTGCGGGTCGTTGGCCACAATGGGTTTTCCGCCGGTTGACGATTCCGGCCCGACCGCCCAGTTGTTGCTTCCGATCTGAAACCCCGTGGCATACGGAAAAGACATCTCCGCGACGTCCCCTGTCAGCCCGATTTTTTCAAAGGCAATGGGCTTTTTCCAATTCTCGGCGCGTTTTTCGCCCTTGTCGTCCGGGTTGACATTGAGCGGAAATATCTCCAGGGCCTTTTCCATGCCGAGCTTTTCCACCAGCATCTGGGCGACGATCTCGGTCCGGATATTGGCCGATGAGGCCCAACTCATATAATAGCCGACGGCCAGCGAATCGGCCGCTGTCCAGGGTTTCGGCTGAATGCCTGCCAGTTTGAACTCCAGGGGAAACGTTTTCGCTCCGGAACGGATGTATGCGTTGACGCCTTCCATATATCGCCGGAAGTGACGGAGCGTATCTTCGCCCAGAATGGAAGCGTGCTTTTCCCCGAAGCGGTGAAAGCCCAGGGTCCGCATCCGGACATCCAAGGCTCTTGCCTTCTCTCCGGC
>JAFDKD010000940.1 GCA_019307165.1 Deltaproteobacteria bacterium
GATCTTCAAGAAGAGGTGCGAGAGGGCAGGTTTCGCGAGGACCTGTTTTATCGCCTGAAAGTATTCGCCATCACCCTGCCCACGCTCCGCAAGCGAAAGGAGGACATCCCGCTGCTCATCCAATGGTTCACGGAACAGCTGTCGCGAAAGCTCGGAAGGGCCCGGACAGAGATACCGGTACACGCCATGAAGCGCATGCAGGATTACGACTGGCCCGGAAATGTGAGGGAGTTGAAGCACACGGTCGAAAGCGCGCTGGTCACTGCCGGAGGCAATATATTTCAATTTGACCTCCCCGAAGGAACAGGGCAGATGGTCGGCGATTTCAAATCCTATCAAGACATGGAGCGCGACTATATCCTCCAGGTTCTGGAAGCGACGCAATGGAAAATTCAGGGAGAAAACAGCGCTGCCCGCGTGTTGCAGATGCATCCCAATACGTTGCGGGCCCGAATGAAGAAACTTGGAATCAAAAGACTTTCCTGAAGCACCAAATATGGTGGAAAAACGATATTTGGTGACCCCATCCCTTGCCAGACCTCATTCCAATTGGAAAAGAAAAATTAATTATCAGTATATTTTCAATAAGTTATTCCGAATCTCCGCTTCACGGGCCAAATGGTACGATTCTTGAACTGTTAATAGTCAAAATCGCACGTTCGAGAACTCATTGGCCGGGATGGAGATACACCTATGCCCTTCTATCAGTTGAAAATCACTGTTCTGGAAGACAAGGACGATGAATTTGTCCGGAACCTTCACTCGCTCTGGTTTGAGTTTCTCAAAGAGGACGGGTGCCGGAGCTATGAAGTGTATCGGGATATTGAAAAAAAGAACGCCTTCAGCCTGACCGGGGAGTTCGACAACCATGCGGCATTGGAAAAGCATTTCCGCACACGGAATTTCGAGATTCTTCTCGGTGCCGCAAGGACCCTCGGCGAGTCGGTCAGGCTGATCATTTCCGACATATTGGAAACGGGGGGCTACGAGCTGGCCAAATCCAAGATCGGACGATAACGTCTTTCACACGGCAAAGTGGTCCTATACGGAAAGGAGAAAAAATGAAACGTAAACTACTTGTTTTTTGCCTTTCGGCGATGTTGATGATCTGTTTCTCTTCTTCGGCCGTTGCCGCCGAAATGGAGGCGGGATACCTGCATGGAAACTGGGCCATCGGAACCAAGGAGCAGACTTGCGGCGACCCGCGATCCGAGTACTTCATATTTCGTGAAAACGGCACCTTCGAAGCCGGCAGGTCGAACAAAGCCGAGGCCGTCGGCTTCTGGCGGATCGCCGGCGACGTGGTGCATCTCGATTTCGTCTCTTCCGGCGGTTTCTTTCAGGACATTCATGCCGAACTTAAGAGCCTCCAGGATCAGTTTCATTATTTCAACGTCCGGCTGGTGCCGTTCAATGTGCGTCAGGACCGGTTTGAAGCGGTCGGCATCCTGGAAGATCAGATCAACAAGGGTATAGCGATAAGGTGCAGGTAATGAAACGGTTTCCCTTTCGCACTCTTCGCGTTTTCACCCATCCGTGATGTGCTTTTTGGGGCTCCGCTTCGTTGGAGTCAGGAGGAAAACAAATGACATGGATAAACAGAACATTCAAGTTGGCCCTACTGCCTCTTCTGTTGGCCTTCGCCATCACCGCCGTTGCGCCCGGCTTGAGGACAGAGGCCCGGGCTGGCGGAGGCGCCGCCTTTCTCGGCGGCATGGTGGCGGGACATATTGTCGGGGGGTTTGTGCGGCGCGACCGCGTAAAGACCGCCGCTGCGGTGGAGACGGCCAGCCAACCCAAAACCCAGACCGTCTATGTCGAGCAGCAGCCCGCCCGGTCCGCCAAACCATCCGTGGAGCAGCGGCTTGGCGAACTGGATAAGCTGGCCAGGGACGGGTACATCACGCCTGAGGAATACAAGGCCAGGAAGAAGGCCATTCTCGACAGCCTGTGAGACAGAATGTGTGCTGCCCCAGGCCGCCTCACGGTTGCTTCATTCGAAATAGGAAAAGTAGAGACTACTGATGAGATTCG